>CAKUME010000173.1 GCA_934667575.1 uncultured Eubacteriales bacterium
ACGGACGCACCTATCGCTATTATGCGGGAACGCCGGTGTATCCGTTCGGCCATAGCCTGTCATATGCCGACATTTCGGAAAACTGGTTGGATGAAAACACCGTTCAGGTCACCAATCACGGTGGCTGCGATACCAAATATACCGTACTGCAATTCAAGCATCGGCCCGAAAAAACACTGACCGGTTTCCGCAAGATTTTTGTTTCCGTGGGCGAAACCGTCACCGTGCGGTTTGAGGAGGACTTTGAATGAACGATCGAATTGGCATCGATCTGGGCACATCCGGTGTTAAAACCGTGCGGTTTCATGCAAACGGCAACGCAGTGCGCATGGCAACGGCAGATTATCCAATGGCGCAGCCGCAAAACGGCTGGGCCGAGCAAGATCCTGCCGATTGGTGGCATGCGGTGCAGCAAACACTGGATGAAGTGGGCACCGACGGCGTAGCCTGCATTGGGCTTTCCGGCCAGATGCACGGCTTGGTGATGCTCGACGCACAGGGAGAGGTGATTCGCCCGGCGATCTTATGGTGCGATCAGCGCACCGGCGCGCAATGCGAAGAAATCACCGCACGCGTGGGGCGGGCGCAGTTGATTGAATGGACGGCCAATCCGGCGCTGCCGGGATTCACCTTGCCCAAGCTGCTGTGGGTGCGCGAGCACGAACCGCAAAATTATGCACGCTGCCGGCATATTTTGCTGCCCAAAGATTATATCCGCTATAAACTGACCGGGGTGTTGGCAACGGATATGTCGGATGCGAGCGGCACGCAACTGCTGGACGTGCGGAACCGCTGCTGGTCGGGAAAAATGCTGGATACGATGGCAATCAATTCGGCGCTGCTGCCGCCGCTTTATGAAAGCACCGCAATTGTGGGGTACTATCGGGGAATTCCGGTCGCTGCCGGTGGCGGAGATAACGCTTGCGCGGCGGTGGGATGCGGTGCGGTGCGACCGGGAAAAGCTTTCACGACCATTGGCACGAGCGGCGTCGTGTATGCCCACACCGATCGGCCGGTCATTGACCCGCAAGGGCGGGTTCACACGTTTTGCTGTGCGGTTCCGGGTCAGTGGCAGGTCATGGGGGTAACGCAGGCGGCGGGGTTATCGCTGAAGTGGTTCCGCCATACCTTTGCACCCGAAACATCTTATGCACAGATGGATCGCATGGCGGCGCAAGTGCCCATCGGAGCCGAGCGCCTGCTTTGGTTGCCCTACTTGATGGGGGAGCGC
This sequence comes from uncultured Eubacteriales bacterium, assembly GCA_934667575.1. Taxonomy (GTDB): domain Bacteria; phylum Bacillota; class Clostridia; order Oscillospirales; family Acutalibacteraceae; genus RGIG4076. The sequence goes on from CAKUME010000173.1 coordinate 1,232, forward strand.
ACGCCGCATCTGGATGGGGCAGCGCGTGGAGTATTCTTTGGAGTGTCCGCGATTCATGGACAGCCTCACTTTGTGCGTTCCGTGATGGAAGGGGTCTGCTATTCCCTGCGGGATTGCGCAGAAGTGCTGCGTTCAATGAACGTACCGCTAACGGATATGGCGGCCTGCGGCGGCGGCAGTGTCAGTTCGCTTTGGATGCAGATGCTCGCGGGCTGCCTGCATCTTCCGGTAACCACGCTCAAAACGCAGGAGGGGGCGGCGCGCGGTGCAGCCATCCTTGCTGCGGTAGGTGCCGGTTTGGAATCGTCGGTTGAAGCGGCATGTGACCGGCAGATTGTGCCCGGGCGCACGATCGCCCCCGAGCATTCCGCCGATTACGACCGGTTTTATGAGATTTACCGTTCGTTGTATCCGGCGCTCAAACCGTCGTTTGCCGCGCTGGCTCGATTGGGGTCCGAGATATAACGCATTGATTTTGCACGGATCATTCTTTATTTTCGCACTGTTCCGAAACCGATTATTTTGATAAAATAAAAATCCGCAAAGCGATGTTGTGCCGCTGTTTGCAAATGCAGCAGACGGGCGCAAATGGCCGGGCGGATTTTTTGTTTTTTACTACAATCGGGGGAGAAATCGGAAATGAAATTTATTTTGATTCAACTGATTGGCTTTGTGGCGATCGGTGTCGATTTTGTAATCTATCAGCAAACCAAGCGGGAAAAAATTCTGATCTGCAAAGGGATCGCGGATGTGCTGTGGAGCACGCACCATGCACTGCTCGGCGGCATTTCGGGCGCCGCAGTGTCGATGATTGGCATTCTGCGCGAGGTGATTTTCTATTTTCGCCCCAAGGCCCGCTGGGCGCGCAGCAGCGCATGGCTTGGCGTGTTCATTGCCATTTATCTGGTTTCGGCGATCATCACATGGAAAAATATCTATAGCATTTTTCCAACGATTGCGGCGGTGTGCGCCTCCGTTGGATTTTGGAGCAAAAAACCGGAAATCACCAAACGAATGGCGCTTCCGGTTTCTGTTTGCATGTTTATCTACGCAACTTCGACTCACTCCATTGCGACCATGGTGAATGAGACGCTGGTGTGCGTATCGCTGGCCGTTTCCTGGTTTCGCGTTCGCCGCGCCGCACACCAAGCGCAGAAAAATGAGTCGGGCGACGCATCGATTCCACGTTAATTCACGGGCTCAAACAGCGCCGGATTTTCGGCGTTCCAGCAATAGAGATTTACGTCGCCGTATTCCCGGCCGTCGCGACGGCCGTTTTTGCAAAAATAGTAATATCCGTCGCCCAGCGCAATCACTCCGGTGCTGCCCAGCGGGAACGGCCAACCGCACACACCGTCGGGCATAACCTGTCCGTTTGTCCACAGCTGGAGCGTTTTTCCGGTTTCCTTTTGCCCGCGCAGCGGCAATTCCTCCGGCGCAGCGGCACCGTTGATGATGTACATGGGCGCGTTCGGAAATTGCGGCTTTTTTCCGCGATAAACGCACATCAGCCAGTTGCCGGTAAACGGATCGTACTCCAGATTTTGAACGCCAAATTCCGTGTTGCCGGTGTAGATGAAATATTTTGCGTCACAGTGCGCCGGGCCGGAGCGGTGCATGGCCTCCTGCCGCAGTGGCTGTGCCCACTGCGCCCAGTGGGTGATATCGTAGTGAACGATCACTTGGTGGTCGTTATCGGTCCGGTTCACATCGCCGTAGATGCCGTAGGCAATATTTAAAAAGGACTTGCTGTCGCTCGGTGCGCCAAATTCCGGCCCGAACGAAATACCGTCGATGCCGCTGCATCCGTAGCGGTGGTGCATCAGTGTGTCGTTTTGCGTCCACTCGGCGCAATAATCCGCGACCACATCGCGCAGATATACCGCCGTCATAATTCCATCCTTTTCCGCGTCCATATTCGGACGCGTGATACGATTTACATCAAAAACAGCGCAGTAAAACGCTTCCTCCAGCGCAAGCGATTCCTGATGCATTGCGCGCAGAATGCCGGTGCCGATGCAGTCGTGTTTGTATTCGAGCGAACCATACACACGTCCGTCACGGTCGTTGAAAGCGATGCAGCCCAAGTGGCCGAGCAGGCCGGTCACAGAACCGATGAGATTGCCGTTCAGGTCGGTTTTGACCAGCGAAGTGGTGAAAGAAAAATACATATACTTGCGCGCAGTGTCGATTGCGATGCCTTGCACATGGCAGTTGCCCTGGAGCCCCGAAAAGATATGCCGGGGCAGTGATGCGGAATTCATTATTACGTCCTCCTGATTTTTTTACCGGGTGCAGCATGCCCGGAGCCGGTTGGTTTTGTTTCATTATAAATCGTTCCATGCGGAAAGTCAAGCATTCAACGGCATTCCAATGGGATTTTCTAAGCACAGCAACGATTTGATTACAACAGAAAACGGTTTCAAACGAAGAATTTTTCACGTTTAAATCAGCAACAAAATGAAGCGAAAGACACATCGACGTCCATTCAAAGCAAAATAG
>CAKUME010000174.1 GCA_934667575.1 uncultured Eubacteriales bacterium
TTTTGGAAGTGGTTTCGCCCACCACAAAGTTCAGCTTCTTGCCCACATCATCCACAAATGCTTTAAAAGACATCTTTCATTCGACTCCTTTCCAAAATATACACTTTGCATTTTGCTATTTTCATTATAGCATGTTCTTCTAATAAATAAAAGAACAAATTGAAAATTTTCCGCAAGAATTTCGTTGCCGTGTCCCGATGCGCTCGGTTCGTTCGATTTTTCTGCGATCGCGCCCGCGAGGCCGCAATTTTCCGCGCGCCGCCCTTTGCAAAAAACGCCGAATTGTGTTATAATCAAAGGGATTTATGCAATTGAATGATATTATAATGAAAGGGCGGTTTTTATGGATTCCAAGCGTTACCGGATGACGCACACACCGGTCGAAAAGCTGATTTTGCAGCTTGCTGCGCCCACGATCATCAGTATGCTCGTGACCACCTTTTACAATATGGCCGACACCTACTTCGTCAGCCTGCTCGACAACACCAGCATCACCGGCGCGGTGGGCGTGGTGTATTCGCTGATGTCGGTCATTCAGGCCTTCGGCTTTTTTTGCGGGCACGGCAGCGGCAACTTTATCTCGCGCAAGCTCGGTGCGGGCGAGCGCGCCGAAGCCGAGCGCATGGCGTCGGTTGGGTTTTACTGCGCGTTTTTGATCGGGCTGCTGATCATGGTGTTCGGGCTGATTTTTTTGCGCCCGCTCGCCTATCTGCTCGGCTCCACCGACACCATCTACCCCTACGCGAAGGACTATTTGACCTACATTCTGCTGGGTGCGCCGTTTATGTGCGCATCGCTGGTGCTGAACAATCAGCTGCGCTTTCAGGGCAACGCCATGTTTGCCATGATCGGCCTCACCATCGGGGCGGTGCTCAACTGCGTGCTCGACCCGCTGCTGATTCTGGGCGCGGACATGGGCATTTCGGGCGCGGCCATTGCCACCGTGGTGAGCCAGTTTGTCAGCTTTGTGCTGCTTTATATCGGCGTGGCGCGCAGCGACAATATCAAAATTCGGCTGCGCAATTTCCGCCCAAACGGCCGTTATCTGCTCGCGGTGCTCAACGGCGGAGCGCCGTCGCTCTGCCGCCAGGGCATTGCCGCGCTGGGCACCATTTGCCTGAACGTGGCCGCCGGACAATTTGGCGACTACGCGATCACCGCCATGTCGGTTTGCGCCCGCATCGTGCTGTTTCTCAACTCCGCAATGATCGGCTTTGGGCAGGGGTTTCAGCCGGTGTGCGGCTTTAACTACGGCGCGGGGCAGTATGCGCGCGTGAAGCGGGCGTTTTGGTTTTGCGTGATCACGTCGTTTTTCTTCCTGCTCGCCGCGTCGGGCACGGCATATTATTTTGCGCCGCAGCTGGTGCGCATTTTCAGCTCCGACCCGTTGGTGATCGCGTGCGGCGTGCCTGCGTTCCGCTATATGATGCTCTCATTTCCGCTCAACTCGTGGATCATCATGTGCAATATGTCGATGCAAACCATGGGCAAAGCGGTGCGGGCATCGCTGCTTGCAGCGGCGCGCCAAGGCATTCTGTTCATTCCGCTGGTGTTCACGCTGCCGCGGCTGTTCGATGAGCCGGGCTTGCAGCTCACACAGCCCATTGCCGACGCGTGCACGTTTCTGCTCTCCATTCCGCTCCAGATCTCCATTCTGCACGAGTTGTCCGCGCCCGACCGCCCGCTGGAGGAAGAATCCCCCGCGCAGGAATAAGCAAACGCCGCCCCGGTATCGTTTCCGGAGCGGCGCTTTTTTTATTTCACAGATACCGCGTGCGGCCCTCATAGGTTTTCGGCGCGGGCAGCTGATGATAGGCGCGCCACGCAAGCACCGCCAGCGCCGCGGCGCCGGCAATCAGCGTGATCTCGGCCGCCATTTGCGGCACCGCTCCTCCGATTTGGTAAAACGTCAGCGGCAGCAGGCACACCAGCTGCACCCCCGCGCCGATCCACAGCAAATTGCGTTGTTCGGCGTCGTGCACCGACGCAAACACCATCACTGCGAGCGCCACCTGTGCTACCAGCCGGGCGGCACGCTCCACGATCATCCACACACAGTCGGCCGCGGTGAGCGCCGCCAGCTCGTCGCCCACCTGCCGGAGCGCGTCGGCGTCGCTGCCGGTCAGCGTGGCCAGCAGCGCATCGAGCCCGCCGCCCTCATTGATCGATACCGCATAGCTGAAATACATCAGCGCCGTGAGGCCCACCGTCACAATGGCCTCTGCCGCGCCGAAGCCCAGCCCGAACGACACCGCCGTGCGGCGGTCGGTGCGCGTTTTGTGCACGCAGCGATAGCCCAAAAACCGCCCCAGTGTTTCGAGCGCAACCGTGAGCACCACGCTGCCCACCGCATAAAACGCAGTGGGGTTATTGGTCGTGCCGCGGAAAAGCAGCCCCTCAATGGCCGTGCTGTTGGACGCCGCCAACGCAACGAGCATGTCAATAATTCCTTTCACGCACAGCGTGAAAGCCAAATATACAAACACACCGCCAAAAAACGGCACAAATTCGCCCTTGGCGCTAATTTTCCATATGGTCATCACCACGAGTGCCAGCATAAAGCACTCGATCATCAGTACGCACAGCAGCGTGGTGATGGTTGCGTCTACCGTCATGTGAACCTCTTTCCCGGAGCACTGCGCTCCGCGTGTTTCATCCTATTATCCATATTATAAAGCCCCGCAGCGGCTGCGTCAACCGCGCGGGGCGAAAGTTTTGAAAAAATTTACGAAGCCGCGGGCGCTTCCGATTCCGTTTCGGGATCCGCGTCGGTAATATTGCGCACCCAAATGCCCTTGTGCACAAAAATGTAGCCCACAATATCCTTCAGGAAGTTTTCGCCCTGGCAAATCGCATAGAGCGGCAAAATGGGCAGAGCTGTGTACCGGCTCAGGATGAACGCCGTGGGCACGCTGATCAGCCACACAAAGCAGCTGTCGAACAAAATGGTAATAAAGGTTTTGCCGCCCGACCGCAGCGTGAAATACGAGGCGTTGGCAAACGCATCGAGCGGCATGGCGAGCGCCGAAATGCGCATCAGCCCGGTGGCCAGCGCGCGGATCTCGTCGCTGGTGTTATACAGCTGCGGGATCGCCCCCGTGAACGCAAAATACAGCGCGCCCACCAGTACGCTCAGCACCAGTGAGAACGAGATCAGCCAGCGCGCCTCGGTACGCGCCTGATCGAACCGCCCTGCGCCGAGCTGCTGCCCGAGGATGATGCCGATCGCCGCGCCCACCGCCATAAACGCCACCGAAAACACATTGAAAAACGTTTGGCAGATCGTGTTGGCCGACACCACGTCCAGCCCCTTGACGGAGTAGCACTGGTTCAGCACCGCCATGCCCATGGACCACATGGTTTCGTTGAACATCAGCGGCATGCCGCGCAGCAGCACGGCGCGCACCAGCGAGCCGGGAATGTGCAGGCTGCGGTAGGCACCCACGATAAACGGGTTGCGCGCCGTGTTGCGGTGCGTCCATCCGGCCACCACAGCCAGTTCCGCAAACCGCGAGATCACTGTTGCCACCGCCGCGCCGTGCGCGCCCATGGCCGGCGCGCCCAGATGGCCGAAAATCAGCACATAGTTCAGCCCCAGGTTCACGCACACCGCCGTGATGCCGGCCACCATGGGCGGCACCGGGCTGCCGGTTTCGCGCAGCGTGCCGGAATAGCACTGCGTGATCGCATAGGGGAGCAGCCCCACCAGCAT
>CAKUME010000175.1 GCA_934667575.1 uncultured Eubacteriales bacterium
GGTGGGCAGTTATGTGTCCAGCCTGGTGCCGTCGGCCGCCATGGGCAATTTTTCGGTTTTTATGACGATGCTGCTCGGCATTAAATTTCTCGTGCGGCCGGTCATGACCACCAAAGAGGATATGGCCGCCGGGTCGGCGCGGTCGAAGATCATCAAGTCGATCTGCTGCGGCTCGGTGGTCGGCTTTATCTGCGGCTTTGTCGGCGCGGGCGGCGGCATGATGATGCTCCTTCTGCTCACCAGCGTGATGGGCTACGAGCTCAAAACGGCGGTGGGCACAAGCGTGTTCATCATGACCTTCACTGCGCTGACGGGCGCGGTGTCGCACTTTGCCATCGGCGGCAAGCCGGACGCGCTGCTGCTGATTCTTTGCGTGGCGTTTACCTTTGTGTGGGCGCGCATTGCGGCCAAAATCGCGAACAAGGCCAGCGCCAAAACGCTGAACCGCGCAACCGGTGTGATATTGGTGGTGCTGGGCGTGGCCGTGCTGGGCTTTTCACTGATCAAGTAAACGCGACGAACCACTGAAATGCAAAAAACACAGCACTCCGGCGGAACCGGATGCTGTGTTTTTTGGCTTATTGCGTGCACTCCAGCATGGCCGCCACCCGGCACGCACGCTGATAAGCCTGCGTGAGGTAGTCCATCGGTTCCATCCGCGCATAGCCGTTATTTTCGCGGCGGCCCGGTTTGGATGTGCGCGTGAGTTCAAAGGTGAGAATGCCGTCATATCCGCAGCGCTTCAGGCGCATGGCTCGCTCGGCCCAATGGATGACACCGTCGAACGGCAGCAAATGCAGGTCATCGATCCATGTCGTTTTGCCGTTGTAATCCCGAACGCCCAGATTATCGTTGAGGTGGGTCGCAATCAGCCGATCACCAAAGCGCTCCAGCAAATTCTGCGAATGATTATAGCACAGCTCGTGGCCGGAATCCCAACAGAAACCGACGGCAGAATTCCCCGAAAACGCGTCCATCAGCGCGAACAAATACTCCTCGCCCTCTGTGTTTTCAAACGCGATCCGAACGCCGCTGCCCTCTGCCGCCCGCACCACCCGGTTATATCGCTCCACGCCGCGTGCGGTTGGCTGATGCTCCTCAAAGCCGATAAACGCATGCACCACCATGATCGGCACTTCATTGCGCCGGCAATCATCCAAGCATTGGAGCAGCGCGCGAACGGCCGCATCGGCCTTTTCTTCATCCGCATGCCACATATCCGCGGCTCCGGCAAACGGCGCATGAATGGATTGAAAGATCAGCCCGGTTTCGCGTGCAAGCTGCTGCGCGCCGTCCGCAAGAAACGCGCACTGCGCCGCGCTGGTTTCGTCCAAGAAAAACGACTCAAAGCCGATTTCGGCAAACGCCCGGAGCTGCTCGGCCGCAGAAAAACCAAAGCTATCGGACAGCCCCAGACCCAATTTTCTTTTCCACATTTTACATATCTCCCGTTGAATATTTTTCGTTTTGCACAGCCGCAATGGATTCTCATCCAAATCGCGAAATCTGCCCAGATCATTTATTTTGACGGCTTAAATCCGCCTTGTGGGGTACGGGCATTCATCCAAAATCACCATGGGATAAAAACACAAAAAGCCTTGATTTCTCAAGGCTTTTCGGTAACACTTGGTGGGGAAAGGTGGATTCGGACCACCGAAGTCAGAGACAACAGATTTACAGTCTGCCCCCTTTGGCCACTCGGGAATTTCCCCATATTCTGTTGTTCGCCTCTCGGAATCTTGTGTGACACGCTCCGTGAGTGCTTATATATAATACAACATCTTTGCGGTTTTGTCAACCCCTTTTTTCAATTTTCTCCGCAGCTTTTTCACGAAACGGCAAAATGGGCCCTCCTGCGCGGCCGGACTGCGCACGGCCGCCGCAAAAAGACGTTGACGGCGGCGCGTGTGCGTGTTATAATGAGAAAAAAATTAAGGGAGATGCAACCGATATGGTCGAACAAAACAAAACGGCAGCGCAGCTGCGGCCAACGCTGACGCTGCACGGGCGAACGGTGTTTGCGCCGCAGGGGCTGAACCTGGAATGGTCGGGCGCGGGCTGCACGCTGCGGTTTTGCGGGCAGCAGGTGCGCATTTGCTTTTTGGGCACGCCCGGTGCGCTGCCGGTGCGTTTTCGCACGGTGCTCGATGGGCAAACCCAGTATTTTATGCTCACCGGTAACGGCGCGCTGCGCGAGCCGCTGGATTTTGAACCGGATGATGCCGCAATGGATGGCGGCGCACCGGTGCTGACACTGAACGCGGCAGACGACGGCGCGCACACGCTCGAGCTGCTGCGCGTTACGGAGGTTCGGCCGCCGGTGCTCCCGGCGCAGGGCAGTTTGTTTTTGGAATCAGTTTCCATCTCCGGGTGTGCGCCGTCGTTCATGGCACCGCCTGCGCCCCGGCCGAAGCGCATTTGTTTTATCGGGGATTCCATTACCAACGGCTGGGGCGTGACCGGCGCACCCACGTCTGACGCCTTTCGGCTGACGGAGGAAGATTTTACCCGAAGCTATGCTTTTTTAACGGCGGCGGCAATGGACGCGGAATGGTCGGTGTGCGCGGTGTCGGGGCACGGGGTGGTTTCGCATTGCAGCGGCGACCGCAGCGAACCCATGAAATATTTTTACCCCCGCGCCAGTCGTTCGCTTGCGTGTCCGATGGCGCCCGAGCACGCCGACACCATCGTGGTAGCCCTGGGCACCAACGATGCAGGCGGCGGTGTTTCAACGGAGGAGATGGCGCACGGTGCGGAAGAGTTTTTGGACATGCTCCGCGCCCAAGCGCCGGACACGGAGATCGTGTGGATGTGCGATATCATGAATCAGGGCGCAACGGAAGCCATTCGGTCGGTGGTGGCGCGCCGCCGCGCCGCCGATGCGCATCTGCATTGTTTATCGATCGGTCTGACGCAGGCGGCACACGGCGAGGTGGGCGCGGCCGGCCATCCGAACGAAAAGGGGCAGCGGCGCATTGCGCAAACGCTGATCGAATTGCTGCGCACGCTGCCTGCATGGGCAAAATGATTGCATGGAAGACAACGGGCGGCATTTTGGCAGCACACGCCACAGGGAAAGGACATTTTGGGGCATGAACTATCGGCTTGCTATTTTTGATTTGGATGGGACGATCTTGAACACACTGCACGACTTGGCGGCGAGCACCAACGCCGCGCTGACCGCGTTGGGCTATCCCACGCGCAGCGTAGACGAGGTGCGGCGCTTTGTGGGCAACGGCATCCGGCTGCTGATCGAGCGCGCGGTGCCTGCGGGCACACCCACGGCGCAAACGGACGAGGTGCACCGGCGCTTTATGGCACACTATGCGCAGCATTGCGCCGATACCACGCGCCCCTACGACGGAATTCCCGAGCTGCTGCGCGCGCTGCGGGCGGCGGGCTGCCGCACGGCGGTGGTGTCCAACAAGGCAGACAGCGCGGTGCAGCCGCTCTGCCGCCGTTATTTTGACGGTCTGTTTGACGCTGCGGTGGGCGAACGGCCGGGGGTGCGCAAAAAGCCCGCGCCGGATTCGGTGAACGAAATTCTGCGCCAGCTGGCGATTCCGCGCACGCAGGCGGTTTATATCGGCGACTCCGATGTGGACATTCACACCGCGCAAAATGCGCAGATGGACTGCATCAGTGTGGATTGGGGCTTTCGCAGCCGTGCGTTTCTGGTTGAAAACGGCGCGTCGCGCATTGTTTCCACC
>CAKUME010000176.1 GCA_934667575.1 uncultured Eubacteriales bacterium
AATTCCAGGCGCGCGTGCTCCGCGAGACTGCCGAGCGCGCGTAACGCATGCGTCGCTGCATTTTTCCAACAAAATCCGTTTGAGGGCCGCTCCGGTTTTCGGGGCGGCCCTTTTTGCGCGGCGCGATTGCAGAAATCAGCGTTTTTATTGCGGATTTTGGATGCTTTTGCCCCGGCGAACCGAAAACATGCTATAATAAAGGCGGGAACGGCGCGCCGCGGGGCGGCCGCAAAAAACGGAGGGGCAGCACCATGCGAAAACATCGGGTCAAAAAATGGATCGAAAGCCGCACGCTCACGCAAAAGTTTATGACGATCATTCTGGCGCTGTGCGCCGTGCTGTGCGTGGGGGAGTCGATGGCGCGGCGAGTGGCTTACCGCGCCTACAACGAGCAGCTCTATGTGAAAACCGCGCAGGTGCTCACCTCGTGTGCGGAGCAAATTCAGCTTGCGCTCGACAAGGTGAACCTCATCACCATGTCGGTGATCGGCGACAACGGCATTCAGGAATCGCTGATGACGCTGCGCGATGAGCAGCTGCACTCGGAGCCGTGGCGCGAAGCAAGCAAAACGCTCGACATGCGGCTGTCGAACCTGCTGTATCGCAACGATATTTTTCAGGCATTCGGCATTCAGCGGGCCGACGGCACGTTCAACGGCATGCGAATTTATAATTTGAGCCAAAGCTATGAGGAGCTGTTCGCGATCGGGCGCGCCGATGAGGGCGCGCTGCGATTCCTCACGGTGGACGGCCAGCTGCTGGTGCTGCGCGAAATTCGCCAAACAAAAGGGCTCGCGCTCACCGATTTGGGCGTGATGGTCGGCTTTATCGACGTGCCGCGGCTGCTCAAGCAGGTGAACGCGCAGTATGTGCAGGTGGGCGTGGAGCTGGCCATGTCGGTGTATATGAACGGCGAATGTCTTTACGACGGCGGGGGCGGCCTGCCGATGGCCGAGGACGGCTGGCAGATTGACGGCGACGAATTTGTGGTGCAGTGCGGCTCGGGCGAATGGCGTTATGTGGTGCGCACGCCCTACGGCGAAATTCGCGAGTCGATCCGCTCGGCCGACCGGCGCTCCACGCTGCTCACGGTGCTGGTGGCGGCGGCGGCGCTGTGGGGCTGTTTTTTGGTGGTGCGGCGCATTATTCACCACTTGGACGTGCTGCTCCAAAAAATGGACGATTACCGGCGCGGCGTGCTGCCGGACGCCCGATCCATGCAGCGCTACGCGGAACGCGGCGACGAAATCGGGCGGCTGCACCGCCATTTTGACCGCATGGCGGCGGCCTATAAAAAATTGACCGACGAAAACTACAACCGCATGATCCTGCTCAAGGAAACGCAGTATCGCCAGCTCCAGGCGCAGATTCAGCCGCATTTTTTGTTCAACACCCTATCGTCGATCGTGTGGAGCGCATATCGGCACGGCGACGGTGAAACCGCAGAGCTCACCAATCGGCTGTCGCGCGTGCTGCGGGCATCGATCGCGGGCAGCGAAACCACCGTGCCGCTTGCGGACGAATGCGCACTCGTGCAGGACTACATGGCGATTCAGCAGGCGCGCTGGGGCGACCGGCTGCAATATTCCGTCGAGCTGGGCAACGGGCTGGCGCGCACGCGGCTGCCGCGCATGACGCTGCAGCCCATTGTGGAAAACGCGATCCGCCACGGGCTGGAGCAGATTTTGGAGCCCTGCCGCATTCGCATCACGGCGGTGCGCGCGGGCAGCGAGGCGCGCATCACTGTGGAAAACAACGGCTCCGAAATTCCGCCCGACATTCTGGCGCAGCTGGAATCGGGCGCGGTGCAGCCCAGCGGCACGGGCGTGGGGCTGCGCAACATCCATCGCCGCATTCAGCTTGCATTTTCGGAAGAATACGGGTTGCGGTTTGCCTCGGCCGAGGGCAAAACCCGCGTTACCGTGGCGGTGCCCGCCGAATCGGAGGACAAGCCGCATGAATAACCGAACGCCGCATCCATTGGATGAGCAGAAACAGGAGGAGCAAATCCATGTATAAACTGATGATCGTAGACGACGAAACCCCGGTGCGCGAAACCATTCGCGCGCTCGCGCCCTGGAACGAGCTGAACATCCAGCTGATCGGCAGCTGCGACAACGGCGTGGACGCGCTGGCGCGCATGGTGAACGAGCGGCCGGATATTCTGATGACGGACATTCGCATGCCGGTCATGGACGGGTTGGAGCTGGTGGCGCGGGCGCGGGAGATGTATCCCACGCTGCAATGCCTGATTCTTTCGGGCTACGGCGAATTTGAACTGGCCAAGTCGGCATTGCAGCAGGGCTGCTGCGACTATCTGCTCAAGCCCTGCACCAAAGAGGCGCTGGCCGCGGCGCTCGAGCGCTGCATTGCGGCGGTGCGGCAGGAGGAATCGGGCAGCGTGTATCGGTTTGAGCAGCGCAAAAAAACGGTGGCGCGCATTCAGTCCGACCTTCTGTCCATTGTGCCGGAGGGCGGGCAGTTCAAGGCGGCGCAGGTGCGCGCGGTGGCGGAAAAATACCGCGACTACAGCCTGCTGAGCGAGGCGGCGGTGCAGCTCGCCACGCGCTATGAGTCCATTATTCTGCTGCCCAAGCAAACGCTGCGGCGGCTCAACGATTTTTACGACACGCCCGACGCGCTGATGCAGCAGGTTGCGCTGCTGCTGGCCGAAATCGATCAGGGGCTGGAGCGCAACGGCAGCGGCGTGGAGCAGGCGGTGCGCTATATTCTGGATCACTACAACAGCCCCAGCCTCACGCTGCAATATGTGGCCGACAACGCGGTGCACCTCAACGCGCAGTATCTGGGCAAAAAGTTTGTGCAGCAAATGGGCATGAAGTTCGGCGACTTTTTGCTCAAAACGCGCATGGAGCGCGCCATGCAGCTGCTGCGCGCGCCCGGCTCGCCCAAGATGTATGAAATTGCGCAGCAGGTGGGGTTCAGCAACAACGTGCAGTATTTTTTTGCCATGTTCAAGCGCTACACCGGGCTCACCCCAAAGGAATATCAGGAAAAATCTGACGCGGACGTCTGTTTTTTGTAATAAACGCTCATGAATATGGATTGCGTGGGGGCGGATTTTTTTGTACAATATAGATGCAGGGCAACAAGCCCGCAATCGGGCCCGGAACAGAGCGCCGAGCCGGTACAAATTTGAATCCCGCGGCGGCTCTGCGCCAAGGGAGCAACGAAGGAGCTTGAACAATATGAAAAAACTCACTCGCATTTTGGCGGTGGCGCTGGCGGCGTTTTCGATCACCGCCATGGCGGGCTGCGCCAAGGGGAACGTTTCGTCGGCGGCGTCGGAAAAGCCCGCCGAGAGCAAAAACGATGTTTCTTCCGCACAGCCGGAAAAAGATTATAAAGACACGAAATTCACGATTGCATGGTGGGGCAGCGACTCGCGTCACACGGCTACCACGAAATTGATCGAGGAATTTGAAAAGGATTATAAAAACCTCAAAATTGATGTGGAATATTTCGGCTGGGGCGATTATTGGACCAAGATGACCACACATTCTGCCGCCAAGGATTTGCCGGATGTATTGCAAATGGACTACGGAAAAATTTCACAGTTCGTGGAGAGCAATCTGCTGTTCCAGCTGGATTCTTATATTGACAGCAAGGCAATTGATTTGAGCGACACCGCCGATACGACCATGGCAGCCGGCAAACTCGACGGCAAAATGTATGGCATTGTG
>CAKUME010000177.1 GCA_934667575.1 uncultured Eubacteriales bacterium
GGAAAACTCGTGCGGATACTGCTTCATGCGGCTCTCCGGGTCCGGAATTTCAACCAGACGCAGCTTTTCAAGCACGATTTCGCGCGCTTCCGCTTTGGAAATGCCTTTGTGGATGCGCAGCGGCTCGATCAGCTGATCGCCGACGGTGAAAAGCGGGTTGAGCGAGGTCCTCGGGTCCTGAAAAATAATCGAGATCCGGTTGCCGCGCACGGTTTTCATCACTTTTTCGCCCGCGCCAACCAGTTCCTGGCCGTCGAGCTTAATGGAGCCGGACACAATTTTGCCGGTGCCGGCCAAAATCTGCATAATGGAATAGGCCGTGACCGATTTTCCCGATCCGGATTCGCCCACAATGCCGAGCACCTTGCCCTTATCGAGGAAGAAGGACACGCCGTTCACGGCCTTCACTTCGCCGGCGTCGGTGAAAAAGGAAGTGTGCAGATCGTTTACTTCAAGCAAAGACATAATGAAAATGCGCCTCCCTTCATCAACCGTTCAGTTTGGGGTCGAACGCATCGCGCAGACCGTCGCCGAACAGATTCAGCGAAAGCACGATCAGCGAGATCACGACCGCGGGAATGACCATGCGATAGGGGTAGCTGGAAATGCCGTTGAGCGCGTCGGACGCCAGCGAACCCAGCGAGGGCATCGGCGCGTTCACGCCCAGCCCGAGGAACGAGAGAAAGCTCTCGGTGAAAATGGCGTTCGGAATTTGCAGCGCGGTGGAGATGATGACCACGCTGATGCAGTTGGGAATCAGGTGACGGGTGATAATCCAGCCGCCGCGCGCGCCGGTTGACTGCGCCGCCAGCACATATTCCTGCTCACGCAGCGAGAGGATCTTGCCGCGGATGAGCCGCGCCATCGACACCCAGTAGAGCAGCGCAAACACAATAAACAAGCTGATGATGTTGCTGCCGATCTTGCCCAGCGCAGTGCCATCGAGCGAGTTGCCGATCGACGTTTTGAGCACGGTGGAGAGCAGAATGACCATGAGCATGTCGGGCAGCGAATAAATGATATCCACCAGCCGCATGATGAACAAGTCCACCTTGCCGCCGCAGTAGCCTGCAATGGAGCCCACGGTCATGCCGATGATCAGCACGATAATGCTCGCAAAAAAGCCTACCGCCAGCGAAATGCGCGTGCCGTAAATCACACGGATAAAGTAGTCGCGGCCGGCAGAGTCGGTGCCGAACACATGCGGAAAAATATGCTCGCCGGCATCGATGCGCGCCTGCTCGGTGCTGCCGTAGGTGAACGGCGCAAGGTTATTATAGGAGGAGTCCACCGGCTTGCCGGGCACCACGCCGAGCTGCTGGTCGTAGGAATAGGGCCACACCAGCGGCAGAAAAATGGCCGCAAGCGTGATCAGCAGCACCACGATCAGGCTGATGGTGGCAATTTTGTTCTTCAGCAGGCGCTTCATTCCGTCGCGAAAGAATGTGGTCGACGGGCGCATCTGCACCATATAGGCTTTTTCGGCTTCCGTTGCGGGCGTGAACGCATCCAGGTTCACATGGAGGCTGAACGGTTTTTTACTCATGCTTGGCTCCTCCTCATTCCAGTTCGATCCGCGGATCGACGATCTTATACAGAATATCGCTGATTAAATTCATTACAATAATGAGGACGGCGAGCACGATGGTGGTGCCCATAATCAGCGTGTAGTCGCGGCCGGTGATGCTGTTCACAAACGCGCGGCCGATGCCCGGCACCGCGAAGATCTGCTCCACCACGAGCGAACCGGTCACAATGTAGGCCAGCATGGGCCCAAAGTAGGTAATTACCGGAATCAGAGAGTTTTTGAGCGCGTGACCAAAAATAACGCGCCGCCCCGGCACACCCTTGGCGCGCGCGGTGCGAATATAGTCCTGGCCGAGCACGTCCAGCATGGAGGAACGCGTGAGCCGGGTGATGTAGGACATGGGGTAGAGCGCCAGCGTGATCACCGGCAAAATCAGCCCCTGCGCGGTGGCGCCGTTGGCGGGCAGCAAATTCAGCTTGACCGAAAACACGATCAGCAGCAGCGAGCCTGCAATGAACGACGGCATCGACACAAACGCCGTGGTGAACACCATAATGATCTTATCGAGCGCCTTGTTGCGCTGCAGCGCCGCAATGGAGCCGAGCACCACGCCCACGATCAGCGCCAAAAACGCCGCGATCACGCCGAGCTTGGCCGACACCTTGAGACCGTCGCCGATAATATCGATCACGTTGCGGCCGCGCTGCTTGAGCGAAGGGCCAAAGTCGAATTTGGTGACGATGTCGTGCAAATAGGTGCCGTATTGCTCGATCAGCGGTTTATCCAAGCCGTATTTGGCTTCCATGG
This sequence comes from uncultured Eubacteriales bacterium, assembly GCA_934667575.1. Taxonomy (GTDB): domain Bacteria; phylum Bacillota; class Clostridia; order Oscillospirales; family Acutalibacteraceae; genus RGIG4076. Next base: position 2,336 of record CAKUME010000177.1, read on the forward strand.
CGGCCTGCACCGCCGGGGTGGTCGCCTTTTCACCCACAAACGGGCCGCCCGGCACCGCATGCATCACGAAAAACGTGACGGTGATTACCACCCAGATGGTCAAAATGGCCAGCCCGATCCGCTTCAGAATGTACCCCAACATTTTTGAACTCATGAATCCATCCCACTTTCGTTGATTAAAGTGATTCCCGCGCGCGGACACTTGCAGGTTGAAACACAATTATATATTATAATACCATAATCCAGGGGACAAAATCAAGCTCGCATTCGGAGATGATTTAAAAATCCGGAGTAAAAAATTCAGTAAAAATCACGAAAACACGCTGAAATCGACGGTTTTTGTGAATTATCACATTTGGATGCATAATAATACAATTTGATTTTAGAAAAATCTGCTCCGCCGGAGCCATCGGAATGAATGAAAAGAGGTATTTCTTTTTGGAAATATTACTCATATCATTTTAACATATAGGTCGAACGCCGCAATTTTTGGGGCGTGCCGCGAAAAAATGCCCAATCCGAATCCGCCCTTGCGCCGCGCGGCGGAATGTGCTAAAATAAAAAGCGAAAAACCGCGTCGGGCGGGGCCGGACGCGGCACGATGCGAAAGGATGGATGAACCGAATGATCGAAAAAGACTACGCGGAGTTTGCATGGGCGCAAACGGCCGCGCTGCTGGCAGTGGATTCACCGTCGGGCTACACTTCGGCGGCGGCGGAGTGGGTGAAGAACGCGTTTGCGGCGCTGGGGTGCCCGGCGCGCATCACGCAAAAGGGCGGCGTGCTGGTGGAGCTGGGCGGCGGCAGCGCGCAGGATGCGCTGCTGCTCGAGGCCCACGCCGACACCTTGGGCGGCATGGTGGCCGAGGTGAAAGCCAATGGGCGGCTGCGGCTCACGCCGCTGGGCGGCATGAACGCGAACAACGCCGAAACCGAAAATGTGCGCGTGCGCACCCGGAGCGGCGCGGTGCTGGAGGGCACGCTCCAGCTTTGCAACGCGTCGATTCACGTCAACGGCGATTTTGCAGCGGCGGCGCGCAGCTGGGACACGGTGGAGGTGGTGCTGGACGAAGATGTGCACACCGCTGCCGACACCCGCGCGCGGGGCGTGGAGGTGGGCGACATTGTGTGCTTTGACCCGCGCACCCGGCGCACCGCGTCCGGCTACCTCAAGAGCCGTTTTTTGGACGACAAGCTCTCGGTGGGCATTTTGCTGGGGCTGGCCAAGTATCTGCACGACGGGCCGCACACGCCGGCGCGGCGCGTGTTTGCACACGTTACCGTGTATGAAGAGGTAGGGCACGGCGG
>CAKUME010000178.1 GCA_934667575.1 uncultured Eubacteriales bacterium
GCTTTACGGAGATGCGCGGAATAGTTTTCGTCGTCATAATACTTCTTGAGCGGAATGAGCGCGCCGCTTTTAGCCCAAGAATACATATTGCTGCCCGGGCGCGAAATCACATCCGGCAGCGTGTCGCCGCCCTGCACCATCACGTTGATCTTGCTTTCATAGTCGGCGGCCGGCAGAACCACAAACTCCAGCTGCACGCCCATGGCGTTTTCCACGTCTTTGGTCATTTCATTGGTAGAATAATCGGAAATTTTCACGTTTTCCTTTACCAACAGCGTCAGCTTTTTGCCGTTGGTGATGGCCTTGGCGTCAAATTCGGTTTTGCTCTCGCCCGACGAGCCGGTCGGGGCAGTGGACGACGCATCGCCCTTGGACGAGGTGCTCTGCTTGGGTGCGCAGCCCGCCATGCTCGAAACGAGCATCGCCGAAGCCAGCGCCGCCGTGAGCGCACGGCGAATGAGTTGTTTTGTGTTTTTCATAGGATGAATTTTGACCTCCCTTTCTGAGTGTGCCTCCATGATACCGCATTCTGCACAAAAAATCAATTGGAAAATTCCGTTTTTGCAATTGAAAATCCGATTTCGCCCACCGCATTTCGGATGAAAATTTCGCAAAACCGCATGACATTCTCGCACCGGCGCATTTTCGCATTGACGCGCGCCGCAAAACCGAGTAGAATAAAGATACGGTTCGGCCCATGGGGCCATGCAAAAAAGTGAAAAAAACAAAAAACGCGATGAAGCTGTCGCGCTGCCGTGCATCCATACAAAAAAGGAGCGATCTTGGGACCCATGAGTAGTTTGTCCGTTTTCCAAAAAAGCACCGCCCGCGTGAAAAACTTTTTGAATCGCTTTTGCCCGCACATGGACGATAAAACACGCAAGTGGTTTTCGGGCGTGTTCATTACATTTATATTATCGTTTTTGGTGGTGTTGCTGCCGCTGGCCGTTTATTTGAACCGCACATTCGTGGATCTGGAAACCGAACGGGCAAAAAAGCAGCTCGACAGCGGCATCAGCCAGCTGGACGGTGTGGTGGAGAACCAGCTCTACGTTATGCAAACGCTCAACAGCGACTCGCGGTTTCTACCTTTGTATTATACCAACCCGGACTACGACGCCATTGATGTGAACACCCGCTCTCAGATGCGCAGCCTGTTTTCGACCATGATGAGCACCCAAAAGCTGGTGCGCGACGCGGCCATGGTGTTCGGCAACGAGATCATTATCACCACCACACAGATTTTTTACCACAGCGCCACGCGCTACTACCCCGACTTTTTTGAATGCACGGGCATGAGCTTTGCCGAATGGGAAGCGATGCTGCGCGCGCACCCGAACCGGTTTTTGAGCTGCCGCATCACCACGAATCACGTGCTGAAGGAAAACGGCGCCTACGATGCGATCGTGTACTGCACCCCCGGGCGCAGCGGGCAGCTCACCTATTCCTGCATTGACGTGGGCCGCCTCAAAAAAACGATGATCGCCACCGAATCGCTCGGCGAATATGCGCTCACCGTGGCCACCGCCGACGGCGTGATTTATTCCGACCGGCCCGAAGCGTTTCGCTCGCACCACAAAATTACCCAAACCACATCGCTGGGCGGCCTGACTGTGACGCTCGAAATGAGCGACCGGCTTTTCAGCCAAAAAATGGCGCCGTTCTACACGTTTATTTCCGTCTATTCCGCGGTGGCCATTGCGGTGCTGGTGCTGCTCATGGTGGCGGGCACGCGCATTTCGGCGCACCCGGTGCTCAAAATTCTGCGCGTGCTCGAAAAAAGCCGCAATCTGCCGCCGCCCGCGCCCACCAACAACGAAACGCGCATTGAAAAAGCGTTTTGGACCGACTTTAACCGCATTGCGGGCAGCATTGCCGCCGCCGACAGCAGCATTGGCCAATACCGCCAGATCACCGACCGGCAGCAATCCATTTTGCAGGCGCGATTTTTTGAAAAAGGCGTGGCGGGCACGCTGGTCACGCAGGCCGACCGCGACGGGTTCGACACCTACTTTCCCGCGTTTCCGGCGGAATATCATCTGGCGCTGCTGCACATTCGCGCGCAGCCCAGCACCGAAGGCGAGCCCATTGAGCTGCCGCAAACCATGGCGCTGCTGCAAGCCTTTGCGCAAAGCCGCCTGCCCGATTGCTACGCGCAGCAGTTCAGTGCGCACGAACTGATTTTGCTCATTCCGCGCGACCAGTTTGCGGTTTGCCGCGGCGTGCTCGATTTTGTGATCGACAATGTGAACGCGCAGGAGCCGTCGCTTGCGGTGGAGGGCTACGCGGGCGATCTTTACACCGCGCGCGACGATCTGCCCCGCGCCTATCGCCAATTGCAGGACATGGCGCTCTGCTTTTTTGAAAACAGCCGCACGCGCCTGTGCACGCCGGAGGAACGCTCGGCACGCGATGTGGGCGCACCGTTTGTGATGGCCGACCTGCAAACGATGTACACCGCGATCGGCAGCGGCAACAACGCGATGGCGCAGCTCAAGCTGCGCGCCTGCTCCGATTCGCTGGCCCAAACGCAGAACGCCGCGTGGATGCACTCGGGATGCGCGCTGTTCCGCTCGGTGCTGAACTACATTCGTCTGGAGCACGCGCCGCTGCTGATGGACATTCCCCTGCCCGAACCGACCGAGCGCCCGCTTTTTGAACTGTTCAGCCCGGTAGTGGAAGCGTTCTGCGCGGCCATCGGCGCGACGCTGCCCGAGAAAAAAAACGAGCTGGCCGCCGAGATTCTGGAATATATCGATAATCACTTCACAAACGACCAGCTGAGCCTCACTTGGCTCGAGGGCGCGCTCAAATATTCGACCTCGACCATGCAAAAGGCGGTGAAATCGGCCACCGGCATGACCATTGCCGCCTACATTGAGAAAAAACGTATGGCCTACGCCAACGAATTGATCGCCGAAAAAAAGCGCACCATTGCCGACATTGCCGCGGCCTGCGGTTTTGGCAGCGTGAACTCGTTCTACAAAGCCTACAAGCGCGTGTTCGGCCATGCGCCCACCGACGGGCAATCGTAAATCTTTCCTGCGGCAAAAAGCCCGCGCCCTGCGTTTAGCATCAAAAAATGCGCCCGGTTCTGCGCCGGACGCATTTTTTTTGCAATATAAAAATTTTTATTGCCCGGCGTGCAGCCGGAATCGCAGCGAAACAGGGTTGTGGTCGGAATAAGCGAACCCGGTATCCACGACCTCGGCCGACTCCACCGCAATGTTATCCGACACAATAAATCCGTCCACCGTGACCACATACTGCCCCTCGTGCCATGCGGAATCCGCGTTGCGGCAGCTCGGCACAGGGTTGCTGCGATCGAGCGGCGCGCAGAGCGACAGCCCGGTTCCATCGAGCAGCTCGGTGGGAAACGGCTGCGCCCAAGTGTATTCCTCCGATGCGCCCGCCGCACCGAATGCGGCGGCATCGTCGCCCAGCAAATTTTTGTTAAAGTCGCCGCCGCAGAGCACATAGTTGCCCGCTTCGTATTCGGCGCGCATATCGGCGATCAGCTGCTCCAGCTGGCGCACCGCAACGGTGCCGTCCGACGTATAGGCCGACAGGTGAACGTCGTAGAGCACGAGGGTGTGCCCGTCGGCGACCGGAATGCGCGACACACTGTAGCAC
>CAKUME010000179.1 GCA_934667575.1 uncultured Eubacteriales bacterium
GGCATACAGCGGCTCATACTCGCGGAGCTCCAGATCGGTGCCCTTCATCGTTTCGAGCACCTCATAGGCCGGTTCACCGTCCTTGGCGAGCTTGCCGAGCACATTGTCGAGCAGCGCTTCGGCCATATAATAGGTGCGGCCGTCGGCGGCCTTCACCTTGCAGTAATTTTCGTTCGGGTTCACGCACAGCGCGCAGTTGCTCGGCAGCGTCCAGGGCGTGGTCGTCCACGCGAGAAAATAGGCGTCTTCGCCCTTCACGCGGAACCGTACCACCGCGGAACGCTCCTTCACGCGCTTATAGCCCTGCGCCACCTCGTGCGACGAAAGCGGCGTGCCGCAGCGCGGGCAGTAGGGCACCACCTTAAAGCCCTTATACAGCAGCCCCCGGTCGTAGATTTTTTTGAGCGCCCACCACTCCGACTCGATGAAGTTGTTGTCGTAGGTGATATAGGGGTTGTTCATGTCGGCCCAGAATCCGACCTTGTCGGAAAACTGCTCCCACATACCCTTATATTTCCACACGCTCTCCTTGCATTTTTCGATGAACGGCTCCAAGCCGTACTGCTCGATCTGCTCCTTGCCGTCGAACCCGAGCTGCTTTTCCACCTCGAGCTCCACCGGCAGGCCGTGGGTGTCCCAGCCCGCCTTGCGCGGCACCATGGCGCCCTTCATCGCATGATAGCGCGGAATCATATCCTTGATCGCGCGGGTGAGCACATGGCCGATGTGCGGCTTGCCGTTGGCAGTGGGCGGCCCGTCGTAGAACACATACGACTCGCCCTTGGCGCGCGTGTCGATGCTCTTTTCAAAAATCTTGTTGTCTTTCCAGAATTTTTCAATGGCGCCCTCGCGCTCCACAAAATTCAGGCTGGCCGGTACTTTTCGATACATACAAAATTCCGCTCCTTCTCCCCCAGCGCGCGGCGCCGCGTTGTTTTGGCATTCATCGCAGAAAAAAACGCCTCCGCCCCGCTTCCGGGACGAAGGCGCAATGCTCCGCAACCACCCATTCGGCATACTGTCATATGCGTCCCGATAACGCCGGGAAAGCGGCGGGGGTTACTGCCGCGCAGCCGTGCTACGGCGGGTTCGCCCTGCGGCTCCGGAGTGATTTTTCAACCGGCGGGCTGCACCGGGCTCGCACCAAGCCCCGGCTCGCTTTGCATCCGTTCCGGCGAACGTTCTCCATCATCGCGTTTGGGTTTTTAATGAATTCTATTATATTGTAGCACGCTCCGCTGCAAAACGCAACCCCCCCTGGCGATTTTTCGCGAATTTTACGGAATATTTTCCGCTCTGCGCATTGACATCCCGCCCCGGCCGTGCTATCATAGAAAACCGTTAGGGGGCTTTTCAACCATGCAATTTAATGTGATGAATATCGTATGCGACTGCGCCGTGATCCTGCTGGCCACCAAGGTGCTCGGCATGGCCACCCGCAAGGTAGGGCTGCCGCAGGTGGTGGGCATGATCTTGGCCGGGCTGCTGATCGGCCCGGCGGTGCTCGGGCAGCTCATTCCCGGCTTTGGGGGCATCATTCACCCCTCGGAGGCCGAAATGGACGTGCTCCAGAGCTTTTCGCAGATCGGCGTGATCTTTATTCTGTTTTCGAGCGGACTCGAAACCAGCTTTGCGGAGCTCAAAAAGAGCGGCGCAGCGGCCACCGCCATTGCCGCTGCGGGCGTGCTGGTTCCGGTCATTTTGGGCACGATCGGCGCGCTTTGCTTCATGGGCGGTCTGGGCGCGGCGGCCGACCACGCCAAGCTGATGAACGCGCTGTTTGTGGGCGTGATCCTGGCCGCCACCAGCGTGGGCATCACCGTGGAAACGCTGCGCGAGTTGGGCAAGCTAAACACCCATGTGGGCGCCACGGTACTCAGCGCGGCGATTATTGACGATGTGCTCGGGATTATCGCGCTGAGCGTCATCACCGGGCTCAACGGCGGCGGCAGCATCGGCGTCACGCTGCTCAAGGCCGTCGGATTTTTTGCGTTCACCATCGGGCTGGGGCTGCTGCTGCGCATTCTGTTCCGCTGGCTCACCAAAAAATACCCTCACAAGCGCCGCACGAGCATTTTTGCGCTCGCCATGTGCTTCTTTTATGCCTACTGCGCGGAGCAGTTCTTTGACATTGCCGCGATCACCGGCGCTTATATGGCCGGCTTGATGCTCAGCGGCCTCGACGACGCTTCGTTTGTGGACCGCAAGGTCATCGTGAGCGGCTACATGATCTTCACGCCCATGTTCTTCGCCTATATCGGCATCAGCGCCGACTTCAGCCACTTTGCGCTCTCCGGGCTGCTGTTTGCGCTCGTGTTTGTGGCGCTGGGCATTTTGGGCAAAATTATCGGCTGCGGGCTCACTGCGCGGGCGTTCCGCTACACCGGCCGGGAATCGATTGGCATCGGCTGCGGCATGATCGCCCGCGGCGAGGTCGCGCTGGCGGTCTACGCCACCGGTCAGAGCCTGATCGACTATGCGCCCGACGGCGCGCTGATCGGCATTGACCCGCTGCTCGCCACCATCTGCCTCTTCATTTTCACCTCGGTGCTCTGCCCGATCCTGCTCAAGCTGGTGTTCCGCCACGATTCCACCGGCGGCGACCATCACCCCGATGTGGATAAAAAACCGCGCGCCGCCTCCATTGGCGCAGAAGCCATCGAGAACGTGCAGATGGACAACGCCGTGCGTCTGCCGCAGCAAACTCCCTCGGTATTGCCCGGCTGAGCCGTTCATATTCCGCCAAACCAAGCGCATCCGCCGCCGCTGCGCGGGGATGCGTTTTTTCTGTTCGTTGAACGTCGCCGCCCGATTGCGCAACAAATTCCGCCGCGCGCCCTTGACAAATGAACGCGAATGCGCTACAATAAAGAAAAATTGAATCGGAAAAAGGGGTGCTGGCGGTGCAGCCGGCTGAGAACGCGCAAAGGCGCAACACCCTCACACCTGATCTGGGTAATGCCAGCGTAGGAAGTCCCAAAGTAGCAATGCGCGACCGGTGGGCTGCCCCACGGGCCGCGCTTTTTGGTGTCCTCCATCGGTTGTTTTCCGACCCAATCAGAAAGGAAGAACGACTTATGAATCAAAAGAAAGCCATTTTGCGGCTCACGGAAAGCGCCGTGATGATCGCGCTTGCCGCGGTGCTGAGCTGCATCAAATTCGTCGAAATGCCCATGGGCGGTTCCATTACCGCGTTCAGCATGGTGCCGATCATCATCATCGCCTATCGCTACGGCGCCAAGTGGGGCACCTTCACCGGTGTGGTCTACGGCCTGCTGCAAATGCTGCTCGGCATGCAGAACCTCAAATACGGCGCATCGGTACTGTCGGTGCTCGTGATCATCCTGTTCGACTATGTAATCGCGTTCGGCGTGCTGGGTGTGGCCGGCTGCTTCCGCAAATATTTCACCAAGCAGTCCACCGCGCTGGCGGTGGGCGGCGCGGTGGCGTCGGTGCTGCGCTTTGCGTGCCACTTCATCTCCGGATGGGTGGTCTGGGGCGTGTGGGCACCCGAAGGCATGCCCGCATGGCGCTATTCGATCGAATATAACGGCTACTACATGCTGCCCGAAGCGATCATCACGGTGATCGGCCTGGTGCTGATTTCGTCGTTCCTCGATTTTTCGAGCG
>CAKUME010000180.1 GCA_934667575.1 uncultured Eubacteriales bacterium
GATAGGAGATTGCCGATTCCTTTCCACCTTTTCGTTTCGGTGGCTTCCGCTTCCCCCATGAGGCCGGCGATATAATCGCCGTTCTGCTGATAAATGAAGGTGCCGAGCACTTTTACTCCGGTAACCGTCGGTTGCTGCGGGACCGAATCGATATTCAGATCCTGATAGATATCGGCCACGGAATCGGAACCGGACACGCACAACACTACACCGTTGTCCATCAATTCATGTATTTTTTCGGTGTTCAGATATTTCAGCGCCGGATAATCGACCGCTGCAAAATCGTAATCCAAATATTCTTCGACCACGCCGTTGTTAAAATCCTGAATATCGCTGCAAATCACTTTTTCGTTATTGGCAAAATTCAGCTGCGCATTCACATCCGGCTCCGCCGCATCGGCTGCTGAAACACTCATCGAAAAACACATCGCCATGCATAGCAATGCTGAAAGCATCTTTTTCATTTTTCAGCGCCTCCTTGTTGGATGTTTTTCAGATCGTTCAAAACGGTTTTCACGTTGAACTGCGCGGAGTTGCCATGGAAATATCCGTAGATATCCCGATTGGTCAAGTTGGGATTGGCCTGTAGCGCGAGCGCAACGGTACCGGAAACAATGGGTGCCGCCACCGAGGTTCCGGTGTAGCTCGCATATTTTTTGCTTTCTGTGGACGAAGAATAGGTGGTAACAATGTTTCCGCCCGGAACAGCGACCGACTTTCCGTTGTCGTCGTCAAATAGTTTTTGTCCGTTTGAATCGAGTGCATTCACAGACAGCACATTTTCATAGCGGGCCGGATATAAGGTGCTGCCGCCATAATCATTGCCGGATGCGGCGACGACCACAATGCCTTTTTCATATGCCCGATCGATCGCCTTTGCCACTTCTTCATTGTTTTCGATGATTCCGGCACTGATATTGATGATGTCAACGTCTTGAGATACTGCATACTCAATGCCTTTGGCCAAATCTTCCGGCTTTGCAGTTTCCGCATTGCTGATATCAATGGATAACAGCTTCACATCTGCGGCAATGCCCAAAACGCCCTCGGCGTTATGCGGCGTTGCGCAAATGATCCCGGCCACCGCGGTTCCGTGCTCACCGTGATCGTTCTGTACCGCTTCGGCCACATGATATTCCTCGATGTCCGCATTTGCAAAATCCGGATGCCGGGCATCCACGCCGGTATCGATCAACGCGATGGTAACGCCCTTGCCGGTGAGATTTTCGGTTCGCTCTGCCACATCCCACCCGATTGCGCCCAATCACCACTGCGCCCGATGAACGGTTTCGATTTTTTTGAGGGATGAACTGGCCATTTCGGTTTCCGGTTTTGCCGAACTGCATGATCCAAGCATGCAGAGCAGCGCGATGCTCAACAGGATCGCGATTCCTTTTTTCATTGCATGGTGCCTACCTTTCTGCATCATTCAGAAAAATGCCTGTTTCGTTCCGCACACCTCCTCTCTTTTTTGCGGGCATCCGCATGGAATCCCTGTGCATATCCGATTCCGAAGAATGCGACTCCCCCATTTGGCCGTGCGAAAGTCCGCCGGTGGAAGTGCATGCGCCGAAGCGAGTGCGAACATGAGGGGAATCCGGTTTGAATTTGCAGTTCTTCTATAATTATATTATACCATATTTTTTCTTTTTTTCAATTGGGGTATCAGACAAATAATGTCGTTTTTTCATTTTTTCATCTGTCATAAATGTTATTTTTTCTCGATATAGTCGATTCATTTGTGATATTTGATCCATAATTATAAAATAAAGCTGCCGTTTTCATTTCCGTCGATCACAAAAGCGAAAAGCGTGGCTTTGTTGACCGCGGCAAAATAGCCGGTGGACGCATAGCGCTCGGCAAAATGCGCTTCGATTTGCTCCAGCGTTTCGCGCAGCTGGAGCATGGCGGCAAATGCGTGCTTGCAGGTGTAGCTGCAAAAGCAGGAGCAGGTCAGCGCGCTGATTTGGCCCGCATGATATTCAAACTCCACCTCATAGGGCTGTGTGCCCTCCACGATCGCATAGCCGCGGCTGCCATCAACGGAAAGATACCGCACCCGATTTTCCATATAATAATCGTGGCCGCGTTCTGCCACTGCGCTGCTCACACGCAGCCCGGCGAGGTTATCCAGCGGAAAGGAGCTGCCGTCGGTTCCGCTCACATATTCATCGTCCGGCTGCTCCGGCGCGATGAACCAGGTGGCCGCCTTGGCCGCAGGCAATGCCGCACGGTCGAAGGTAACAAAATGGGAACCCGCCATATAGAATTGGCCATGTACGTTGATATCGGCCACGGCGATGACGCGCTTATATTCCGAAAGATTGATCTTGAAGTTGTAGTTCACATCCACCACACGGCCGCGCTGACCGGCGAGCTTGCCGTCTACAAAAACCAAATCGCCGCAGTGGAGATCGAACCGGTCGTTGTAATAGGCCAGTTTTCGATTGGAACCGAGAAACAGCACCTGCACCACCGATTTGCGCGGTTCGCTCTGCGGTGGAACCACTTCCGCCTGCGTCGATGGATGTTCGGTGCTTTTGGATGCAAAACCAATTTTGAATGCCATGCAAACCCACTCCTTTTTCTTTTTTGCGTACTGATCGTTTGAACCGGAATTTTCTCATTTGCTTCTATTTCAATATTATAGTATATTATCCATAAAAAGTAAAGTCCACCATTCCGATTCTCACGAAATGGTGGACGAGCCGCCCTGCGGCAGTGATATATTTAATTTTGGGCATCAGTCGGCCGGCAGCGACCGGCGAAGGTGCAGCGCTTCTGCAATTTTCATCAGATTCTGCACGTCGCCGGGAACCAATTTTCCGTTTTTATCCGGCGGCAGGTTAATGACCATCACATTGTCGATTTTGTCGAGAATGCGGTAATTCTCCACGATCTCATCGGCATCCATCAACTCTTTTTCCGCATACCCATCGCAATAGAACCAGCTGAACTGCTTGCGGGAGCAAATGGTTTGCTCAAAGGGAAGATAATACTCTTTGCCGCCAAAGGTGTAGATTTTGGGGTCGTCTTTTCGGCACATATTCGGATCCCAAAGCCGGAAATCGGATGGGAACATCCGCAGCGGGTCGCGGTCCTGATAGTTTTTCGGCTGGTAGCGCTCCGGCGGAAAGCCTTTTTCTTCGGAATATTCGCCAACGGTGTGGTTCACGCCGATTTGGCACATGGGCTGCATGGTTTTGACCATGTTATAAAGCCGATCCAGCTGCCAGTCGCGGCACGGCTTATCCCATGCACCGTCGAACCAGAGCTCCACCACCTCTCCGTAGCGTCCGTCCAGCAGCTCGCCGAGCTGCTTTTCCATGTATTGAACATAGGCTTCGTTATCCGAATAGCAGGCTTCGTGCCGATCCCACAGGGAATAATACAGCCCCAGCTTGATGCCGTATTTCGCGCACGCCTTGGACACCGCCGCCACCACATCGGTGGGATTGGGCGAATATTTCACGCTGTATTGCGTGGTATCGGTGTTCCAAAGGCAAAATCCATCGTGATGCTTGGTAATGAGAATGACATAGTTCATTCCGGCCTCATAAGCGGTGCGCACCCAACTGTCGGCATCAATGGCAGTGGGGCGGTAGCTTTCGATCGGTAGGGTGC
>CAKUME010000181.1 GCA_934667575.1 uncultured Eubacteriales bacterium
GCTGAGGTTTATCCTGCGCGAGCGCAAGAAGGACGACGCCGACGGCGCGCGGGGATAAGGAGAGAACGGCAGAGCCGGGGAATTGCGCATCCCCGCGCAGACCTTTTGAATCAGAAGGAAGGAATAAGCTGTGAAGGTTCTTGGATTCATCGTCGCGGCGCTCATCGCCTATTTTCTGGGCACCATTCCCGTGGGCGAGTGGGTCGCGCGGCTGTATGGCAAGGATGATCTGACGAAGACGGGCAGCGGAAATCCGGGTACGACCAACGTGCTGCGCACCATGGGCTGGCTGCCCAGCCTGATGTCGCTGGCGGGCGACTGCCTGAAGGGCGTGCTGGGCGCGTGGCTGACGGCAAAAATCGGCAAGCGCGAAGAACTCAAAACCATTGCCGCCGCCACCGCAGAGGCCACCAGCGCAGCGCAGCAGACGGTGCAGGAGCTGCAACAGACCACCGTCAAGCGGCTTAAAGCAGCGAGCGCAGACGGCAAGCTGAGCAGAGATGAGATTAACGAGCTCGGCAAAATGCTGATTGACGGTGCCACGGCGAAAATGTCCGACGCGTCAAAAGGCGTGCTCAACGCTGCGGGCGTGGACATCTCGGCGGTCATTAAGGGCGCCGGTGAGGCGCTGATCGCAAAAATGAAATAAAAAAGCGCGGGAGCATATCGCCCTCGCGCTTCGTGTGGGGTTGGCGTTTGCCAGCCCCATTTTTTATGTCCGCTTAAACATCCCGGCATCCTCGGCCATCAGCACCCGCAGATAGTCCGGGCATTTATTTTTCTCACCCTCCCAATTCTCAACGGTGCGTTTGGGCACCAAAAAATGCTCGGCAAATTTGGCCTGCGTGAGCCCCATGTGGGCGCGGATGTCGCGGACGCTGGTGTGGGCAACGTCCCAGATGTGCCCGAGCTGATCGACCAGCTCCCGGCTGATCTCTGCATCATCGTCCGCGTCGGCAAACAGGCTGCTCAGCGCGTAGTCGGAGATATACGCATCGCGGTTGTCTGCGCGCAAGGCCGCGAAAAACGCGACGTTAAATTGCCGATCAGTCATTGTCCGTGACCTCCTCATAGTCAAAATAGCGCTGCGTCTCTTTCTCGCGGGCCAGATCGTCCTCGTCGAGTTGGAGATCATCCTCCGTCTGGTATTGCTCCCACTCGCTGCACCAGTCGAGCAGCCATTGCACATCGTCCACCTTTACGACGGGCTCTGCGCCTGTCTCGAGCAGATCACCGCTGATGTCCTGCCATTGGTCATAATCATCGTTGCGTACCGCCATAACCAAGCGGACGGAGCGTTTGCCATCAGTGTAAATCGTGTCGTTCATTTCCATTGTGATTACCTCTTTACTCAAATTTTGTAATAGCTCGTGCCTTTGTAATATACCGTATCGACAAATGCGCGCGACGGCTTGAATCCTTTTTCGCGTACTTTTTCCATCAAGTACTTTACGTCGGACACTTGTCCGGCGGTGAATCCTATTGTTCCGGCATTCGTAACTTTTACAAATTTTACCTCACAGAGACATCCGAGCGCGTGACACACTTCCTCGTATGTCATTTCGACTTTCTCGCCTTTTTTCCAAACTTTCATTTGATACCATTCCTTTCCTTTTGCGTTTGCCGGGGTTGTGACCGGCTTCCCGCATTACCGGGGCTGCGCCCCGTCACTCTGCGTATCAGTCAAATGCATATCTATTCGCATATTCGTTGAGCGCTTTTTCCATTTCTGCGATTGCGCTCTCATAGCCGTCCGGTTCATTGATGATTTTCTCCAAAGCTTTTCTTCCGATTGCAGACAATTCGTAGTTGATTTTGTTCGCCTCGGCTTCGGCTCTAAGGTAAGCATCGGCTCTTGGATATTTAGCCCTCATGGCTTTGAGGTCGTATTGCGGCTCTTGTCTTACACCCATCCCGCCGACGCGTCCAAAACTTCTGCTAAATTCATCGTGCCACTTTTCGATGTCGCGCTGCGCATCTTTGATTTCGGTGAGGCCCTCGATTCCGGCGATTTTCTGCTCTCTTTCCTCGCGGGCTTTCTTTTCGGCTTCTTCCGCCTCGATGAGTGCGTTCACGATTTCGGTTTTTCTCGCTTTAAGTTCAGCAACCGCGTTGTCTTTCCGCATGCGGTAAGCGTTATTGACCACAAAACCCTCACCGCATCTTTTCAGTTCATATCTTTCTATGAGCTCTTTCACTGTTCTCATTTTGATTACCTCTTTCTAAGTTTTCGTTTTTTTGTTTCTCTCTCTCAACCCTGTGACTATATTATATCACCGATTCGGTGATATGTCAATACCTTTTTCAAACTTTTTTAAATTTTTCAGCCCGCGGTAAATGTCCTTATGTTCGGTCCGCTGTGTTACTGATTTGTTACTAACTGCCCAGTATTTTTGTAATTTTACGCCGCGTCACAGTTTGAACAATCTTGAAAATACGGGGTTTTCAAGGCTCTGCAAATTGGTCTGGATTATGGTAAGATAAATCCGATCGAATGTCAATAGATGTTCGCAATGTTGATAATCGAACATTTTTGAGGGGGAAAAACGATGCTGAACGAACGAAAAGAACACATTTTGCAGCTGCTCAAAAAAGAACGGCGCCTGTCGGTCAAGCGGCTCGCCGCACAGTGCTTTGTGAGCGAAATGACCATTCGGCGCGACCTGAAGGAAATGGAAGCGGAAGGCTATGTGAAGCGCTACAACGGCGGCGCAATGGTGGTGGACTCGGGGGCGTTTTTCCCGGTGGATTCGCGCATGTTCATTCACTCCGAGGCCAAAAAAGAGCTGGCCGCGCGCATTCGCCCCTATTTGCACGACGGCCTCACCGTGTTTATCGACAGCTCCTCCACGTGCAGCTATGTGGTTCCGCTGCTCGCCGAATACCGCGACGTGCGCGTGGTCACCAATTCGGTGCAGAGCCTGTTGCTTGCCGCACAGCTGCATCTGCCGTGCATTGTGCCGGGCGGAGAATACAACGAGCACGATATGTGCCTGGTGGGGAGTGAAACGGAACGGTTTTTGTCGGAGCTGAATGTGGATGTGGGGTTCTTTTCCACGCGGGGCATCTCGGCCGACGGCATTATTTCCGACAGCGACGCCCGCCAAACCGCCGCGCGCCGCGCAATGCTTGCTCACACCGGTGCGGCGGTGTTCCTGTTTGACCAAACCAAGCAAAACAGCAAGTTTCTTTACACGCTCTGCCGCGCCGAGAACGCCGCGCAGGTGATCGTGCTCTGATTGGCGGGAAATGGAGACATAACGCAGGAAATTAAAATTTTTTCAACATTTGGAAGGAAAGGGCTTGACAAATCCACTGTGAAATGGTAAAATAAGGTAAAACAAAATCCGATACGGAGGAGAAGCCATGGAATTTCAAATGAAAATTGTAGTGACCGAAAATGAAGCCGACACTGCGTTTTGCGATCAGCTGGACGCCGACCTGCGCGCGGCGGGCACGGAGCTCACGCGCATGGATACCGACGGCGTGCGCCTGCTCGATTACATCGGCCGGGAGCAGCCGCAGGTGGTGATTATGCATGCGCAGCTGCGCCACATGGACGCGGTGGGCGTGCTGCGCGCGGTGCTGCGCCCGCAGCAGCGGCCGGAAAGCGA
>CAKUME010000182.1 GCA_934667575.1 uncultured Eubacteriales bacterium
CTCGGTCAGCCGGCGAAATGGGATAATGCAGTCGATTCGATTCAATAGCTCCGGCGCAAACCAACCGTGCAGTGCGTCTGCGTTGGAGCGGGCGGCATCAAAAAAGCCGATGCTGCGCCCGGTACACCCTGCGTTGGAAGTCATGATGAGCACCACGTTGGCAAATGAAACTTTTCGCCCCTGTGCGTCTGTTACCCGGCCTTCATCCAAAATTTGAAGAAAGAGATTTTGAACATCCGGATGTGCTTTTTCAAATTCATCGAGCAACAGCACACAATACGGCTTGTGCCGGACGGCTTCGGTGAGTCGTCCGCCCTCGCCATAGCCCACATATCCCGGTGCAGCGCCGATCAGCGCCGACACGCCCATGGATTCCATAAATTCCGACATATCAAATCGAAGCAATTGGCGTTCGTTGCCGAACAGCGCGGCTGCCAACGCACGCGCCAGCTTGGTTTTGCCCATGCCGGATGGACCGGTAAACAGAAAAGAGCCGAGCGGGCGAACCGCAGCGTCGATTCGGCCGGAGGCGCAAAGCAGCGTGTCCGACAAGGCCCGAATGGCTTCCGCCTGCCCAATTACCTGTTCGCTCAGCTGCTCGGGCAGCTGCAAAAGCTGCGCGCGGAGGGAGCGATCGGCGCCGCTGAATTCGATGCCCATGCTGCGCCGGAGCAGATCGGCAATTTGCTTTTCGCCAATGGGCGGCACGCCGCTGGCTGACTCCGGCAGCGTGCGCACAAAAGAGCACGCTTCGTCGAGCAGATCCAGCGCTTTGTCCGGGAACATGCGTGCCGGAAGATATCGCTCCGCATACTGTACCGCTGCCGAAATCGCACTGTCGTCGATGATCACCCGATGAAACTGCTCCAACGACGGGCGCAGGCCGAACAAAATTCGTTCGGTCGCCGCGCGATCCGGCTCCTCGACCATGACCGTTTGAAACCGCCGATCGAGCGCACCGTCGTTTTCGATGCACTTGTGGTATTCGCTGGAAGTGGTGGCGCCGATCAATCGAAAGTCGCCGCGCGCCAAGGCGGGCTTCAGCAGGTTGGCTGCATCAATGGAGCCTTCGGCTGCACCGGTGCCCACGATCATGTGCAGCTCGTCCATAAAAAGCAAAATCCGATCGTCTTTTCGGGCTTCATCAATCAGTGTGCGCATTCGATCCTCAAAATCGCCCCGGTATTTCGTCCCGGCCACCAGCGCGGCCATGTCCAGCGCAATGATCGTTTTGTTCAGCAAAAACGGGGGCGCTTTCCGGTCGGCAATTTTTTGGGCAATGCCTTCCACAATTGCGGTTTTCCCCACACCGGCCGCACCGATCAGACACGGGTTATTTTTCGTTTTGCGCCCAAGAATGCAAAGCACCCGTGCCATTTCGGCATCACGCCCGATTACCGGCGCAAGCTCGCCGTTTTGTGCCGCCTGCGTCAGGTCACGGCCATATTTATTCCAAAACGGCGAATGCGGCCGCTTCTCTGCGGCGGACTCCGCTCGAACCGAGACTGTGTTTTGCAGCGTTTTGCGCAATGCGGCGCAGTCCACCCCGCATAGCTGCAAATAGGTCATGGCGGCAGAGTCGGGATCCTCCAGCATTGCGGCAATCAGCTGTGCCGAGGTCACGGCCGCGCCGGTGCGCCGTGTGCCCATCATGACGGCCAGCTGAAGCAGCCGCCGCGCACGGGGCGAAAACTGATCAAACGACAACGCGGTGCGTGCGCCGA
Source organism: uncultured Eubacteriales bacterium (assembly GCA_934667575.1). Classification (GTDB taxonomy): domain Bacteria; phylum Bacillota; class Clostridia; order Oscillospirales; family Acutalibacteraceae; genus RGIG4076. The sequence continues at coordinate 1,725 of CAKUME010000182.1, forward strand.
TCGTTTCGCCGTCGAGCATCCAGTCGGTCAATTTTTTTAGGCTGCCGCATTGCCGCCGCAAAATTTCTGCGGAAACACTCTGGCCGCAGCACAAAATTCCGTAGAGCAAATGCTCGGTGCCAACGTAGGTGCTGCCCATCTTTTCTGCGTTTTGAACGCCGGCATTCAAAACGGCGTTGGCTTCTTCATCAAATTTTTCAAAATGGATCATGCCGATCAACCTCCCCAAAAATCCGGAATACACGGATATTTTGTCCGGATTTTGTTTGGTTTAAGCGGACAAAGAAGAAAACCTCCGCCGCGTGCATGCAGCACGGGCGGAGGTAAAACGGAGCATGATGGTGTCGGATGGTTGTTTTTGCGCGGTATCGCGCTGCTGTTTATTGGTGATCTGCACGGACTGGCGGACACAGTGCGGTGCGCAGCAAATCGGCGCGGATGCAGTCGAGCTCCTGCACCGAGGTACATTGCAAATTTGCGCTCAGCAGCGTGGCCGGCTGAATCCGGTACAGCAAATCGTCTACATCCACATCGGACAGCGACGGAGAAAGTCCCAGCGCGCCGCAAAGCCGCATATCGGACAAAAGCTGAATGCCGTCGTCCAGTGAGACCGCTCGTGCCTGCTTCAGCTGCGCAATCCGGTTCATGGGTTCCGAAAAGTCGCCGTTTCGGTGCAGCTCCTGTTCCGCATCGGCTTCCTGCTGAACCAGCTGCCGTGCAATGGCGCTCAGGTTGTCCAAGGTTTCGGTTTCGGTGAGTCCCAGCGTGACCCGGTTGGTCAGCTGATAAAACGCGCCTTTGGCCTCGCTGCCGCTGCCAAAGCTGCCGTGCAGCAAAAAGCCCAGTCGGGAAAGATGCTCCACCATTCGCAGCAGGCGTCGATTTTCTTTGAGCATTGGCAAATGCAAATACAAGGTCGCCTCCATGCCGGTGCCGATGTCGGTTGGAAACGGCGACAAAAAGCCGAATTCATCGTCGAATGCATACGGGAAAATCCGTTCCAACGTTTCGTCCAGCGTGCGCACGCGCGCATACGCTTTGTGGAGCGCATCGCCTTTGGCATGTGCTACCAGCTCCAAGTGATTATCACAATTGAGATCAATAAATACCATGCCGTCCGAACTGCAAAGCACCGCTTTGCCCTGCGGCGATTTGGCATGCTCCGGATCGATGATCTGCTGCTCAGCCAAGCTATACAGCCGTGCCTGCGACACCGTTGAAAGATCGAGCGGCGCCGTGTGCACCGCATGGCAGATGCTCTCCGACAGTTCCTCGGTCAAGCGCGCCTTTTGCAAATCATTCAGCCGCTGCGGAAACGGAATGCCCCTCAGATTGCGAGACAGGCGAACGGCCGAATGCATCATTTGAGATTGTGCCATCGTGTCATCGCCTCCCCTATTGCACTGAGCCGCCGTTTTCCAGTGTGCGGATCAAATCCCGCAGCACGGCGGCACGCTCAAAATCCTGCGTTTCAATTGCCTGGGCCAGCTGCGTTCGAGCCTGCTGCAGCTGCGCCTCCAGGCGTGCCTGCGGGCTGGATCCGGTTGGAACGCGCCCGCGATAGCGCACATTGCCGTCCGCTTTTCGGATGGCCTCGGCAATCTGCGCACGGAACACCGTGAAGCATTCGGAGCAGCCGGGGCCGCCCATCATCACAATGTCGTTCAGTGTGCTGCCGCAGCAGGAGCAGCGTTTTCCCCCCGCTCGTGAAGCGGCCGTTGGCTCGGCGGAGTCGGAAAATCGATTCACCCGTTTTCCGTAACCCAAACGCTCCGCGCATTCCGGACACAAATAATAATTCGCCAGCGCCCCGCCGCTCATTTTTTGAATGCGAACAGCGGCGGTGCGGCTTTTGCAGATATCACAAATCATGGCGGTTC
>CAKUME010000183.1 GCA_934667575.1 uncultured Eubacteriales bacterium
CACATAGCCCCGGCCGCGGTCGAGGTTGATCTCCATATAGAGCTTCGCACCTTCGCCAAGGGTGGCAATGTGCAGGTCCGGGTTGAGGATTTCCACCTCGCTGTCGCACTTAATGTTGGCGGCAGTCACTTCGCAGGGGCCTTCCGCATCGATCACAACGGTCTTGGGGCCGTCGCAGTGGAGCTTCGCGGTAAGTCCTTTGATGTTCAGAACGATTTCCGTCACATCCTCCTTCACACCGGGGATGGTGGAAAACTCATGCAGCACGCCGTCAATTTTGATGGACGTGACCGCATGACCCGGCAGAGAGGAAAGCAGCACTCTTCTCAAGCTGTTGCCGAGCGTGATGCCAAAACCGCGCTCCAGCGGTTCCACGACATATTTGCCGTAGGTGCCGTCGGGAGAAAGATCCAGGGCTTCGATTTTAGGTTTTTCGATCTCAATCATTTGCGAACCTCCTTTGACAATTTCGGGCGGAGCGGATCGTGCTCCGCCGATTGATTTGTCGTTTGCCGCAGCGGTGCGTGCGCAACGCTATGCCGCGCAGCGCCGCATGCGATTACTTGGAGTACAACTCAACGATGAGGGTCTCTTCAACCTGCAGGTCGATATCGGAGCGCTCCGGCACGGCCGCAATCTTGGCCTGATGGTTTTCGCGATCCAGCTCCAGCCACTTCGGAACCGGACGCGCCGCGTTCGCTTCGAGCACCGCTTTGATCTTTTCGGAGCTCAGCGAGCCCGCTTTGATCGCAATGGTGTCGCCCACGCGGGTGAGATAGCTCGGAATGTCCACGCGCTGGCCGTTCACCGTGAAGTGGCCGTGGGTGACGAGCTGACGCGCTTCGGCGCGGGAGCTGGCCCAACCCAGGCGATACACCACGTTATCCAGGCGGCTTTCGAGCATGAAGAGCAGGTTTTCGCCCGCTTTGCCCGGCTTTTTCGAAGCCATTTCAAAGTAGTGCGCAAACTGCTTTTCGAGCACGCCGTAGTAGCGGCGGGTCATCATCTTTGCACGGAGCTGAACGCCGTACTCAGAATTCTTTTTGCGGCCCTGGCCATGCTGGCCCGGGGCGTACTGTCTGCGCGCAAGCGCGCATTTATCGGTATAGCATCTGTCACCCTTGAGGAACAGCTTCTGGCCCTCGCGGCGGCAGAGTCTGCAAACAGCACCGGTATATCTTGCCATATCGTTACACCTCCTGAATTTGGATCAAACGCGTCTTCTCTTCGGAGGACGGCATCCGTTGTGCGGGATCGGGGTCACGTCTTTGATCATGCTGACCTCGAGGCCGGCGGCCTGAAGCGCGCGGATGGCGGCTTCGCGGCCGGCGCCCGGGCCCTTCACATACACTTCAACGGACTTCATGCCATGCTCCATCGCGGCTTTCGCAGCGGTTTCCGCCGCGGTCTGCGCCGCAAACGGCGTAGATTTGCGGGATCCGCGGAAGCCCAGCTCGCCCGAAGACGCCCAGGACACCGCAGCGCCCTGCGTGTCGGTAATGGTAACGATGGTATTGTTAAACGTAGACTGGATGTGTGCGCAGCCGCGCTCAATGTTTTTGCGCTCGCGGCGGCGGACAACCGTTTTTTTCGCAGCCTTAGTCGCTTGTGCCATAGTTCAAATTTCCCTCCTCGCTTATTTCTTCTTGTTGGCGATGGTCTTCTTCGGACCCTTGCGGGTACGGGCGTTCGTTTTGGAACGCTGACCACGCACCGGCAGACCCTTGCGATGACGGGTTCCGCGATAGCAGCCAATTTCGATCAGGCGCTTAATATCAAACGCCACGTCGCGGCGCAGATCGCCTTCCACATGGTAATGATGATCGATATATTCGCGCAGCTTTGCAACGTCGTCTTCGTTCAGATCCCGAACGCGGGTATCCGGATTGATTCCAGTTGCGGCCAGAATGTCGCTGGCAGCTTTGCGGCCAATGCCGAAAATGTAAGTAAGTCCGATTTCGACTCTCTTATCTCTCGGCAAGTCAACACCGGCAATACGAGCCATAGTGATTGCACCTCCAAATAATCGTGTGTGCGCAGGATCAGCCCTGACGCTGCTTGTGCTTCGGGTTTTCGCAGATCACCATGACTTTGCCCTTGCGCTTGATGATCTTGCACTTTTCGCACATTTTCTTGACAGAAGGTCTGACTTTCATGTGATGATGCCTCCTTGTCGTTGGTTCCAAATTACTTGGAACGCCATGTGATCCGGCCCTTCGTCAGATCGTAGGGGGACATTTCAACGGTGACTTTGTCGCCGGGCAGGATGCGGATAAAATTCATGCGCAGCTTGCCGGAAATGTGCGCCAGGATCTTGTGGCCGTTCTGAAGCTCTACCTGAAAGGTCGCGTTGGGCAGCGCCTCGGTCACGACGCCTTCCAGTTCGATAACGTCCTGTTTCGACAAATATGATTCCTCCTCGTTCACTCGGGCTTCCGGTTCGGAAAGCCTGGCTGATCGACGATTCGCGCGAACCGCCGGCCGGATTGGGGCTCCGCAACCCTGCGGGATCAGTCGTCCGGCAGGGTCAGGATGACCGGGCCGTCCGGCGTTACCGCAATGCTGTGTTCAAAATGGGCCGACAGGCTTCCGTCGGCGGTCACAGTAGTCCAGCCGTCGGGCTGAACGATCACGTCCGGGGAGCCGGCGTTCACCATCGGCTCAATGGCGATGGTGGTGCCGGGCAGCAGCCGAGCCCCTCTTCCGGCCTCGCCGAAATTGGGAACCTCTGGAGCCTCATGGATGCTCGCACCTACTCCGTGCCCGACAAATTGCCGTACCACCGAGTAGCCGCGCGCCTCAGCATATCGCTGCACCGCATTGGATATATCGCCGACGCGATTGCCCGCGCACGCCGCCGCAATGCCCGCAAAAAGCGCTTGTTTGGTGGCGTCCATCAACGCCTGCGCCGCGGGGGAAACGGAGCCGCACGCAAACGTGGCCGCATTATCGCCGTGAAACCCGCCGATATATGCGCCAACGTCGATGCTGACAATGTCGCCCTGCTTGAGAATGCGATGTCCGGGTATGCCGTGGATGACCTGATCGTTCACCGAGATGCACGCCGCTGCGGGAAAGCCCTGGTAGTGCAGAAACGAAGGCACAGCGCCCTCGTTTTCAATCACGCGCCGGGCAATGCGATCCAGCTCGGCGGTTGAAACGCCGGGCTCCACCGCTTTGCCCGCTTCGCGGAGTGCGCGGGCCGAAACCCGGCCCGCCTGCCGCATGAGTCCGAGCTCACGGGCGGTTTTCAGTGTGATCAACAAGATTTTACGCCTCCAACGCGGCAAAGGTAAGGCGGGTGGTGTCGGCGACCTCTTCTTGGCCCTCCACCACGCGCAGCTTGCCCTGCTTGGCGTAATAGCCCTTCAACGGTTCAGTTTGCTCGTGATATACGCGCAGGCGTTCGAGCACCGTTTGGGGCTGGTCATCGCTGCGTTGAACAAGGGCGCCTGCGCAATTGTCGCAGATGCCGTCTGCCTCCGGCTTTTTGAATTCCAGATGGTAGCTGGCTCCGCACTTTTCGCAGACACGGCGGCCGGACATGCGCGCCGCGATTTTGTCGTCGGGTACTTCGATAT
>CAKUME010000184.1 GCA_934667575.1 uncultured Eubacteriales bacterium
GTGCTATTGCATCCGGCGCCGAAATATGATAAAATTATCTGTAATTGATTTTCTGGAGGTCGAAATATCATGTCCGGACATTCCAAGTGGAATAATATCAAGCGTAAAAAAGAGAAAACCGACGGCGCGCGCGCAAAGGTGTTCACCAAAATCGGCCGTGAACTGGCGGTAGCCGTGCGCGAAGGCGGCAGCGCAGATCCCAATGCCAACTCCAAGCTGAAGGACTGCATCGCCAAGGCAAAAGCGAACAACGTGCCGAACGATAACATTGAGCGCATCATCAAGCGCGCAGCGGGCGACGGCAACACGGAGCAGTATGAAGCAATCACCTACGAAGGCTACGGCCCGAGCGGCATCGCCGTGATCGTGGAAACGCTGACCGACAACCGCAACCGTACCGCGGGCGACTTGCGCCACTATTTTGATAAATACGGCGGAAACCTTGGCACCAACGGCTGCGTGTCGTTCCTGTTTGAGCGCAAAGGTCAGATCGTGATCGAGCGCGAGGGCCTCGACGAAGACACCGTGATGGAGGATGCGCTCGAAGCCGGTGCCACCGACTTTAACGCCGCCGAGGATGTGTTTGAGATCACAACGGACCCGGACGATGTGGGCACGGTGCGTGACGCGCTCGAAGCCAAGGGCTACACGTTCCTTTCGGCCGAAGCCGCTGAGGTACCGCTCACCACCGTGGACCTCACCGATGAGGAAGCGGCCGAAAAAATGACCAAGCTGCTCGAAATGCTCGATGATGACGACGATGTGCAGGAGGTCTATCACAACTGGAACATGCCGGAAGACGAAGACGAGGACGACTGATTTTCGCCCGAAGCGCGATCCGGAGCAAAAATATCCCGCATTCCCATGCAGATTCTGCACAGGAATGCGGGATATTCCGCGTCTATGGGGAAAATGCTCAGCCGCCGTAGGCAATCGTGGTCATCAGCGTCATGTTCGGCTGCGACACATCCATGCGGCTGTGCTGCACTACGATGGGCTGGTCGCTGACCACACGCACCGCATAGGGCACGTCGTGCGGAATGGCTTCGCCCGTTGCATTGCGGATGCGGTCGAGCCGAATGTGATTGGTGCGTTCGCTTTCGCATTCCGCAGCAAATCCGCCCATCGGCGGGCGGTTTTCAAAATAAATCGTCAACTGAATGTGCGCAGTCCGGCCCGACAAATTCAGCACGCACACCGCCTCGTGGCTCACATAGTTTTCGCTCGCCGTCGGGCTCATAAAGCCGTCGGCAATGATCCATTCGTTTTTCCCGATCATTTTGTTCCTCTTCTTTCATTTTGATATCAAAAAAGGCCGCAGCCCCGGAATTGCTCCCAGACTGCGGTCTTGCGTTGCCGCAAATTGGCCTGCAATGCAGAATCAGCAAATGCCCTGTGCGAGCATCGCGTCCGCAACCTTGGTGAAGCCCGCAATGTTTGCGCCCACCACATAGTTGTTCGCATAGCCGTACTTTGCCGCTGCGTCAGCCACATTGTGGAAAATGCCCACCATGATATTCTTCAGGCGCGCATCCACTTCTTCAAACGTCCAGCTCAAGCGCATGCTGTTCTGGCTCATTTCGAGCGCCGAGGTGGCCACACCGCCGGCATTCGACGCCTTGCCCGGCGCAAAGATCACGCCATTGTCCTGCAGATAGCGGGTGGCTTCAAGCGTGGTGGGCATGTTGGCGCCTTCGGCTACCGCGATCACGCCGTTCTTCACGAGCAGCTTCGCGTCGTCGAGCGTCAGTTCATTCTGCGTGGCGCAAGGCAGCGCAATGTCCACCGGCACCGACCACACGCCGCGGCCCTCGTGGTATTCCGCGTTCGGGCGATACTTTTTGTACTCGCTCAGGCGCTGACGCTTCACTTCCTTGATATCTTTGACCGCCGCCAGATCAATGCCTTCCGCATCGTAGACCCAGCCGGTGGAATCACTCATGGTGAGCACCTTGCCGCCGAGCTGCATGGCCTTTTCCGCAGCATAAATCGCCACATTGCCCGCACCCGAGATCGCGATCTTCTTGCCCGCGAGCTGCTGGCCGTTGGCTTTCAGCATTTCCTCGGTGAAATAGAGCAGGCCGTAGCCGGTCGCTTCGGTGCGCGCGAGCGAACCGCCGTAAGACAGCCCCTTGCCGGTGAGCACACCCTCAAAACGGTCCGTGATCCGCTTATATTGGCCGAACAGGTAACCGATCTCGCGGCCGCCCACGCCAATGTCGCCGGCCGGAACGTCGGTGTCGGCGCCAATGTGGCGATAAAGCTCCGTCATAAAGCTCTGGCAGAAGCGCATGATCTCGCGATCCGACTTGCCCTTCGGATCGAAGTCGGAGCCGCCCTTGCCGCCGCCGATCGGCAGACCGGTGAGCGAATTCTTGAACACCTGCTCAAAACCGAGGAATTTAATGACGCCCAGGTTAACGGACGGATGCAGGCGCAAACCGCCCTTGTAGGGCCCGATCGCGCTGTTGAATTCCACGCGGTAACCGCGGTTGACGTGCACCTTTCCGGCATCGTCCACCCACGGTACACGGAACATCACCTGGCGTTCCGGCTCCACAATGCGCTCCAGAATACCTTCCTGCTGGTATTTCGGATTTGCCTCGATCACCGGCTCCAAAGACTCCAAAACCTCCGTTGCGGCCTGAATGAATTCCGGCTCGTTCGGATTTTTCTGAATCAGATTCTGCAATGTTTCACTGACGTAAGACATAGGTGAAATCACCCTTTCTGAAAGATTGAAGTAAGACACTTGCTTTTTTATTATAGCATGAACGCATCGGATTCGCAAGGGTAGAGCGGAAGAAAATGAGAAAAAATCCGCCGCAACGGTTTATTTTGCAAATGATCTGCCGCGGTGCATCCATTTTTCATGCGATGGGAACGCATTGGAAATTGCGAAAAACGCGCATTCTTTTATTTATTTTCACGAACTTCAAAAAAAACGGAAAATTCGGTTGCAAAAAACGCCGTAATGTAGGATAATATAAAGGATCATTGCGACCGGATTTTCTTGAAGGAGTGACCCATGTGAATGTAAAAAACAAGCAAACCATTTTGGTGCTGGATTTTGGCGGGCAATATAGCCAGTTGATTGCCCGGCGCGTGCGCGAATGCCATGTCTATTGCGAGATCCGCTCCTATAAAACGCCGCTCACGGAAATTGAAGCCGCTCATTACTGCGGTATTATCTTCTCGGGCGGCCCCAACTCTGTGTATGAAGCGGGCGCACCGCGCTGCGATGCCCGCATCTTCGAGCTGGGTGTGCCGGTGCTCGGCATCTGCTATGGCGCACAGCTGATGGCGCATTTGCTTGGCGGTGAGGTGCGCACTTCGCCGATGCGCGAATACGGCAAAACCGAAGTGCAGTTCGACCAGTCGGCGGCATTGTTCCGTCAGGTAGACGCCACCTCGGTGTGCTGGATGAGCCACACCGACTATATTGCCGTGCCGCCGCAGGGTTTTGCGATTGCGGCGCATTCTGCGAGCTGCCCGGTTGCCGCCATGCAGGATTCGGCGCGTCGGCTGTTTGCCGTTCAGTTCCATCCCGAGGTGAACCACACGGTGCAGGGAATGAATA
>CAKUME010000185.1 GCA_934667575.1 uncultured Eubacteriales bacterium
ACACACACCTGCACCGCACTCATATCATACATGCACCAGCCGCGCCCCGGTGCGCCCGCCGGATAGTTGGCCGGGCGCAGCAAATAGGGCTCCGACTCCAATGAATCGTACACTTCGCGGCGGCGAAACGCATGGTTCCCCGTGGTAATCACATTCACGCCCGCATCAAACAGTGCGTTCATCGAATCCGGCGTGATGCCGTTGCCGTCGGCGGAGTTTTCGCCGTTGGCGATCACCAAATCCACGCACTTCATGCGCTTGAACGCGGGCAAGCGGCTGCGCAGGTGCGCGCATCCGCCCGACGCCACCACATCGCCGATCACCAAAATATTCATCATTTGCCGGTCTTCCTTTCTTTTGCTCACAAAAAAATCCGCCCGGGCAGGCCGCGAAAAAAGAATCAGACGCGTATTCTTTTTCGCTCTGCGCCCGGAACGGACGTGGTTCGTTTTTATTTTGCGTAGTCGGTTGCGCGGCTCTCGCGAATCATGTTCACCTTGATCTGGCCCGGATAATCGAGGCTTTCCTCGATCTTCCGGCAGATCTCACGCGCAAGCAGCGTCATATCGTCGTCGCGCACAATTTCCGGCTTGACCATCACGCGAATCTCGCGGCCGGCCTGAATGGCGTAGCAGCGCTCCACACCCTCGAACGACGAAGCAATTTCCTCGAGCTTTTCGAGGCGCTTGATGTAGTTTTCGAGGTTTTCGCGGCGGGCGCCGGGGCGAGCCGCCGAAATGGCGTCGGCCGCCTGCACCAAACAGGCCACAATCGTTTTGGCCTCCACGTCGCCGTGGTGCGCCTGAATCGCATGAATCACGGCTTCGCTTTCTTTGTACTTGCGGGCCACTTCCACGCCGATGTCAATGTGAGAACCGTCGATCTCGTGGTCGAGCGCCTTGCCGATATCGTGCAGCAAGCCTGCGCGGCGCGCCAGCGTTTGGTTCACGCCCAGCTCGCCTGCCATCATGCCCGCCAGATACGACACTTCGAGCGAATGATTGAGCACATTCTGGCCGTAGCTGGTGCGGTAGCGCAAGCGGCCCAGCAGCTTGACCAACTCGGGATGAATGCCGTTCACACCGGCTTCGAGCACCGCGCGTTCGCCTTCCGCCTTAATGGTGGCCTCCACCTCGCGGCGCGCTTTTTCAACTGTTTCTTCAATGCGCGTGGGATGAATGCGGCCGTCGGCAATGAGCTTTTCGAGCGCAATGCGCGCCACCTCGCGGCGCACCGGCTCAAAGCTCGAGAGCGTAATGGCTTCGGGCGTGTCGTCGATAATCAGATCCACGCCGGTGAGCGTTTCGAGCGCGCGAATGTTGCGGCCCTCGCGGCCGATGATGCGGCCCTTCATTTCGTCGTTGGGCAGCGGCACCACCGACACCGTGGCCTCCGACACCTGATCCGCCGCGCAGCGCTGGATGGCCAGCGAAACGATCTCGCGGGCACGCTTGTCGGCCTCCTCACGCGTTTGCTGCTCAATTTCCATGATTTTCACAGCCTTTTCGTGCTGCAAATCGTTTTCAAGGTTTTTGAGCAGATATACCTTTGCCTGCTCCGCCGTGAAGCCCGAAATGCGTTCGAGCATATCGAGCTGACTCTTTTTGAGCTTTTCGGTTTCGGCCAGACGTTCATCCGCCTGCTTCACCTTATTATTGAGCAATTCCTCTTTCTTTTCGAGCCCTTCCAGCCGTTTGTCCAGCGTTTCTTCCTTTTGCTGCACGCGGCGTTCCTGGCGCTGCACTTCAATGCGGCGTTCCCGCAGCTCATTGTCGGACTCATCCCGCAAGCGGTGAATTTCGTCCTTACCCTCGAGAATTGCTTCCTTCTTTTTGGCCTCGGCCGTTTTGAGCGCTTCATTCACAATGCGCTTGGCTTCCTGTTCCGCCGAGCCGATCAACGTTTCCGCTTCCTTTTTGCGGTGCCGAATGCCCAGCACAAATGCTGCGCCGCCCGCCGCCAATACCGCGACGAACAAAATAATGATCCAAATATAATTCGGCAATTTTCGATTGCACCTCCTCTGTTTCAAAATTCAAAATTCATATTAAAAACATCCGATACACAGGAGCGTCTTTCCCGTATATAACAGCAGAAATTACTGCGATTATAATTGTATCGCATTTCGGGGGTGGATGTCAAGGAATTTTGCCGGTGTATTTTCATTTTTTTCATTTTTTTCATGCAAACCGAGCAAAAACGGCCGCAATTGCCCCAAAATATCTTTACATCTTATAAAAACCGCCCCAAACCCCGCGCGGCCCAGCAGCACGCAAAACGCCCGGCCGAAGCCGGGCGCCGATGCGCATTTCATTCTGCCGATCAGCCGAGCTGCGTGGTTCGGCGCCACGCCGCGGTCACGGCGTTCATGCAGGCGCTGCGAAACGCCTGTTCCTCCAGCGCATGCACGCCTGCAATGGTGCTGCCGCCGGGGCTGCACACTTCGTCCTTGAGCTGCTCGGGATGCTTGCCGGTTTGCAGCGCGAGCTGCGCGCTGCCCAGCACCAGCTGCTCGGCATACTGCTGCGCCTGCGCGCGCGGCAGGCCGCATTCCACGCCGCCGTCGGCCAGCGCCTGAATGAACATATAAACAAACGCGGGGCCGCAGCCCGTTACCGCCGAGCCCGCATCGATGAGCCGCTCGGGCAGCATATCCACACGGCCGGCCTGCGCCATCAGCGCGCAGAACGCGTCGGCGTCCGCGGCAGCCGCCGCATCGTTTTTGCAAAGCAGAATCATTCCGCTGCCTACGGCGCACGGCGTGTTGGGCATAATGCGCAGAATTTTGCGCTCTTTTCCGAACAGCGACTCCAGCCGCGCGAGCGACACGCCCGCGAGCATCGAAACGAGCACGCCGTTCGCTTCGCGGAATGCCTCCGCCAGCTCCTGCGCCACCGCATCGAGCATCTGCGGCTTTACGCCGAGAAAGATAAACCGGCTTTGCTTCACTGCGTCGGCCGCCGTGCCCCAATCGCAGCCGAGCTGCGCAGCCACTGCCTGCGCGTGTGCCGCCGTGCGGCACGAAACGATCACCTGCGCGGGCGCAGCCGCCTTGCATGCCGCCGCAGCCAGCGCGCCGCCCATGTTGCCTGCGCCCACAAATCCCGCTGTGTATCGAAATTTCATGAGAAAAAACTCCCCTCTTTGTTTCGGACGCGGTCAGCGCACCTGCCCGCTGCCGTGCACAATGTATTTATAGGTAGTGAGCGCTTCGAGCCCCATCGGGCCGCGCACATGCAGCTTTTGGGTGGAAATGCCCATTTCGCATCCCAGACCGAACTCGCCGCCATCGGTAAAGCGCGTGGACGCATTGATATATACCGCCGCGCTGTCGGTTTCGGCGGCAAAGCGTTCGGCCGCCGCCGCGTCGCGCGTCACAATGGCTTCGCTGTGGCCGGTGGAATGGCGCAGAACGTGCGCAATGGCCTCGTCGAGGTCGTCCACGACCCGAACCGCGAGAATATAGTCGAGGAACTCCGTGTCAAAATCGCGTTCGCCGGCGGGCGTGCCGGGAATGATCGCCGCCGCCTTCGGGTCGAGCCGCAGCTCCACCGGAACCAGCC
>CAKUME010000186.1 GCA_934667575.1 uncultured Eubacteriales bacterium
GTTTTGGATTCATTACCGCACAAAACGGCAATATTTTCCTGTTTCATCTTTTCGTGTTCCTATTATATACTACTATTTTCGATTTGTCAAATTTTCAGGCCTTGTTTTATTGCTGTTTTACAATAAATTTTGAATTTTTTCATGCATTCGTAAAAGAGAGGGGACGTTTCTTGTGTGGACACAGGAGCGCAACAGACTCCGGCGGCTTTTGCAGCGTGGCGAAAATGTCGTTCAAATTGAACGGCATTTTCGCGTTGACCCTTTTCTGCATTGCATTCGGCGCATTTTTTTGTTATAATAAAAGCAGAAGCTTCCGAAAGGATGTGTCGTTTATGGACCAGACGATGCTGCTCATCGTCAATCCGCGCGCGGGATTACAGCGCGCCAACCATCAGCTTTGCAATCTGATTGAATTGTTTCAGGCGGGCGGCTACCGCTGCACGGTGCTCCTCACTGCCTCGCGGGGCGACGGAATAGAATATGCGCGGCGTTGGAGCGGCGATTTTGACCGAATTGTGTGCGTGGGCGGCGACGGCACGTTCAATGAAGTGGTCGCCGGTGTGCTGGCCAGCGGCCACAACACGCCGATCGGTTATCTGCCGTCGGGCAGCACCAATGATTTTGCCGGAAGCATGGGGCTATCGTCCAATCTGACCGTTGCTGCGCAGGATGTGATTTCCGGCGAAATTCGCCCGCTGGATGTGGGCTGTTTTTGCGGCCGCCCGTTCACCTATGTCGCTTCGTTCGGTGCGTTCACCCGCGCTTCCTACGCTACACCGCAAGATCTCAAAAATGCGCTTGGGCATCTGGCATATATTCTCAGCGGCATTCGCGAAGTGCCGAATATTCGCTCGGAGCACCTGCGCGTGCGCTCAGCCAATTTTGATTTGGAAGGAGAATTCATTTTTGGCGCAGTGTGCAATTCCACATCGGTGGGCGGCCTGCTGAAGCTCGATCCATCGATTGTGGACATGAACGATGGGCTGCTCGAGCTATTGCTCATCCGCCTGCCTGCCAACGCGATCGAGTTGGCACAGATTTTGGTATCGCTCAACCAGCAAAAATACGACAATTGCCCATGCATTGTGTTCGACAGTACACCGCGCGTGGAAATTACCGCACCGCCCGACATGGGCTGGACACTGGACGGCGAATCGGAACCGGGTCACGCTGAAATCGTGATCGAAAACCAGCCCCATGCCATTCGCTTTATTGTACCGCCCGGCACGAAGTAGTGCAGTTCACTTTTGCTTGAACCTTTATTCGAAAGATAATAAATTGAAAAGGAGCGATGCATATGTCCCGTTATCCCACCCCGCATATTCACGCTGAACCCGCACAAATCGCGCCCACGGTGCTGATGCCCGGCGATCCGCTGCGTGCCCGATTTATCGCAGAGCACTATTTGACGGATGCGGCGCTTTTTAATAACGTGCGCGGTGTGCAAGGCTACACCGGCCGCTATCGCGGACACCGCATTTCGGTAATGGCCAGCGGCATGGGCATGCCCTCGATGGGCATTTACAGCTGGGAGCTATTCGACATTTTTGGCGTGCAGCGCATTATTCGCATTGGGTCGGCCGGCGCCTTGCAGCCCGATGTGCCGCTGCGGTCGCTGGTGTTTGCCATGGGCGCCTGCACCACCTCGCGATTCGCCGCACAGTATCATCTGCCGGGCGATTTTGCCCCAATTGCCGATTATGCGCTGCTCACCATGGCAGTAAATGTGGCACAGCAGCGTAATGCGCCATTCCGGGTGGGAAATCTGCTCTCGGCCGATACATTTTATAACGACGATCCGGCCGACACAATGAAGTGGGCCAAAATGGGGGTGTTGGCGGTGGAGATGGAAGCTGCGGCACTTTATATGACGGCGGCGCGCGCCGGAAAAGCCGCGCTGGCTCTTTGCACCATTTCCGATCACCTTTGCACCGGCGAAGCCACCTCTGCGCAGGAGCGCGAACAATCATTCACTCAGATGATGGAGGTTGCACTGGAAACCGCCCTGCAATTCGACTGAAATTTTGCTTGATTCACTGAAAGGAGGCACCACTCATGAACCCGATCGAATTATGCCACGCCGCCGTGCAGGCGCGCGACAATGCCTATGCGCCATATTCCAGCTACCGAGTGGGCGCGGCGCTGTTGTGTGAGGACGGCACGATTGTGACCGGCTGCAACATTGAAAACGCCTCGTATCCGGTGTCGGTCTGCGCAGAGCGCGTTGCGTTGAACAACGCCGTCAGCAGCGGTAAAACGAAGTTTCGCGCAATTGCCGTCGTGGGCGGCAAAGGGCCGCAGCTGGGCGCGTTTGCTTATCCATGCGGCATGTGTCGCCAAGCACTCGCCGAATTTTGCAGCGCCGATCTCCCGATCTACTTCATGAACGAGCGCGGCATCATTGAAGTGCGCACGCTGGGCGAGCTGCTGCCTTGCGGGTTTTCGGCCGACCATTTGCGCGATCCCCGTGACCGAAAAGGACGGTGACGTACCGTGCGCATGGTGGAACTGATCGACATCAAAAAGCGGGGCGACACGCTTTCGGACGATCAAATTGCATGGATGATCCGCCAATATACCGGTGGCGCCATCCCGGACTATCAGATGGCAGCCATGGCGATGGCCATTTGCCTGCGCGGCATGACCGACCGTGAAACCGCTGCGCTCACCTTCGCCATGGCACATTCCGGCGATACTGTGGATCTTTCCGAATTTGGCTGCCGTTCGGTGGACAAACACAGCACCGGCGGCGTGGGCGACAAAACCACACTGATAGTGGGACCGATTGTCGCCGCACTGGGCGGCAAGGTTGCCAAAATGTCCGGCCGGGGGTTGGGCTTCACCGGCGGCACCATCGATAAGCTCGAATCCATTCCCGGCTACCGCACGGCGCTCACGCCCGCGGAGTTTCGAGGCCAGGTAGCACGCATTGGCATCGCTGTGGTCAGCCAAAGCGGCGATCTGGCCCCGGCTGACAAAAAACTCTACGCGCTGCGCGATGTCACCGATACCGTGGACAGCATTCCGCTGATTGCATCCAGTGTAATGAGCAAAAAGCTGGCCGCCGGAGCGCATTCCATTGTACTCGACGTCAAGTCAGGCAGCGGTGCATTTATGAAAACGCCGGAGCAGGCGGCTGCGCTTGCGAAAACCATGGTGGCCATTGGGCAGCGCTGCGGACGGCAAATGACCGCACTAATTACCAATATGGATGCGCCGCTCGGGCAAACGGTGGGCAATGCGCTCGAAGTGCGCGAAGCCGCGCAGATCTTACAGGGCGGCGGCGATCCCACGCTGCGGGCAGTCTGCCGTGCACTTGCCATTGAAATGCACCGGCTCTCGGCTCAGGTTGACGAAACGCAGGCGGCCGCCGATGTGGATCGTGTTTGGCAGAACGGCGAAGCGTTTGCGCGCATGGAAGCATGGATTGCGGCACAGAGCGGCGACGCCCGCGTGCTGACTCATCCGGCACTTTTGCCGCAGGCGCCGGTCGTGCGCGAAATCACTGCGGACACCGACGGCTATCTTTGTGCAATGCAGGCACAGGCCGTGGGCGA
>CAKUME010000187.1 GCA_934667575.1 uncultured Eubacteriales bacterium
GATCTCAGCCACCCGATCAGCACTGAGCTCACAAAGACGAAAATCTGCCCCGTTATTCGGATCATCACTTTCCTCCACGCGATACACCGCCGCAATCTGTCCCACCCGGACGCCGCCTTGCAGCAGCACAACTGTGCTGAAGCTGCCGCCTGCAAGCAAGCGGCGGATCAGTCCCCGCCGCAGCAGGTCATCGCGGCTCCCGGCGTGCACCGATGCGATCAGCTTCACGCCGCAGTGAAATCCCGACTCCATTGCGTTCAGCTCCGCGTCGGTGCCCACCTCGTCACAAATCAGCACGTCCGGCGCCAAATTCCGCACGGCGTGCAAAATGCCGGTGCCCTTGGGGTAATGATTCAGTACATCGCAGCACATTCCGGCCCGCTCGCCCTCACCCGCGATTTCGCCTTTTTCATCGATCAGCGCCACATTGCAGGGCAGCTGATTTTCGCCGGACGAAAGCTGGCGCGCCAAGTCGCGCAGCATGGTGGTCTTTCCGCTTGCCGGCGGGCCCGCGACCAATATACCGCCCGAATCCGCCATGTCCACCCGGCGCAGCAATTCATCGGCCGCGCCGGGAATATCCCGGCTAATACGCAGATTGATGGAGGATACGCCGCGCACTGCGGTCAATGTGCCGTTTTCGGTCACGGCCGTGCCGCAGATGCCAGCACGATGGCCGCCGCGTAGCGTTAAGTACCCCTCTCGGATCTGATCCTGATGGCTATGGATCGAGTATTCGCACAATCGGCGAAACGTCTGCTCCAAATCATCGCCGGTGGCTTTGATGCAGCTGTCGTCCGGCAAAAAAACCGGACGCAGCGGCCGGTCGTTCAAAAAAATACGGCGGCCGCGGCAGTCGAGCTGAAGCGGCCGGTCGCGGCGCAGCCGGATTTCGTTGACTTGTCCCTGCAATTCGTACGGAAAACGCACCAGCACGTCCCGCAAGCGGTCGCTCAAGGCATTCACTGCCTGCTGAAACGGTTCCTCCGGATGATAATTCGTCATTTTGGTTCCCTCCATGTTTTTTCGGATTGCTTGTCTGATTTGTTCTATCCTATGCGCGCATCGGACAGAAAAGAACCGAAAATAAAATCAAAGCCCGATTCGCCACTACGAATGTGGAGCTGAGCCGTCAACGGACTCCGGACGTCCGCAATCTCCCGCATAAAAAACGGCACACCCCGTTTCATGGGATGTACCGTTGTCGGCGCGATGATCGCTTTAAAGCCCAAACAGAAGCACCGCCGCCAAGCCGGTGCCGATGGCCGCATACTGCCTGCGAGTGAGCCTTTCTTTCAGAAAGCACACCGAAACCAAAAGCGACATGATAATCACGCCCACATTGGTAGCCGGAAAGGCAATCACGCTCGGCAGTCGGCCCGCAAGCAGCGTGTTGGCGGTGTTCGCAGCGGCCAGTGCCGCACCAACAATCAAAATATCCGCCCAATGGCTGCGCACCGCCTTGCAGTCCGAAGACGCCGGACTGGCGGTTCTTGCCGTTATCAGGGCGGCACCAAGTGAAATGAGTGATGCCAGTGCGAACGCCACAAACAAAAAATCACCCGTTTGGACAGCGCTCCGCTGCTGCAATTTCTGCACGATACCAAGTCCGCCCGAAGCAAGCATGGATGCAATGAGCGGCAGCATTGCGCCGTGTGCGTTCCGTTTTGCTTCGTCCTTTTTTGCCGATGCCAAAACGATGGTCAAAGTACAAAGCACCACGCTGACCATTTGCAGTCCGCCCACCCGCTCATGCCATAACAGAGTGCCGAAAACAGTGGGAATCACAAAACCAAAGGAATAAATCATTGTGCACACCGACACCTGCATTTTGCGGAGCGCCGCAATATAGAACCCCTGCGCAAAAACGGTCAGAATGCCATACACCGTTCCCAAAATCACCGTTCCCGCCGAAATTCGATGTGTCGGGTTCATATGGGGTATATTCAAAATGCATATGAATACGGCCGCGATCACAAACAAGCGTGCCTGCATCATCCAAAACGAGCGCCGATCCGATGCAGATGCGCCGATTCTTTTGGAGCACACCGCGCGTGCAGTGGAGCATATCACCGATGCCGCCAAAAACAGCAGCGTAATGTTGGAATCGGTCATATTATGTTTCCTTTAATGATTTCGCCCAGTCGGTTGCTGAGCATTTTTCTGTTATCATCATCCACCAAGCTGAAGCGGTTTCCGTCATTGGGCGTGCTGAGATAGTTCCAGACGCAGTACGGAATATCATGTTCAAGCAAAAACAAAATAACATCCCGCATCCAATTTTCGCGCCATTCCAACCGGCAATGTCGAATGGTTCCGAATTCGCCGCACCACAGCATCTGGTTCGGATGCTGATGCATGAAATCCAGCGCCGGAGCCAAGCTGTCTGCAATATAGCGGCGATCCATCACATCGTATTCCGGATAGGCTTTTTCATTCCGATTGACCACGCGTTCAAAATCCCGGTAGTACGCAATATCACCCGGATAGGGCATTTCCCGGTTGTAGTAAAGTGTCTGCGGCTGAAGCACCCCGCGCTGGTGTGTAAAGGAAAACGGCGCATAAGTGTGAAAGGTGTAGGCAATGTTGGCATCGTCATACACTTTCAGCTGGTTTAATGTTTCAACCGAATTCCAGCAGGTGCTGCCAATAATAATTTTGCGGCTTGGATTTTTTTGGCGGATGGCCGCAACGGCTTTTTCGGCCAGCATATTCCATTGCTGCGGAGGCACGTCGCGCACTTCATTCAGCTCAAATGCAACGGCGGGCTGATCCGAAAGAAAATCTTCCAAATGTGCCCACAGCGCAACGAACCGTTCTTGAAGCGCCGCATTGTCCATCAGCTGCACGTCTTCCTGAATATCACAATAGTTTCCGATCGCCTTATGCAGGTTGAGCACAACATTTAAGCCGTATTTCTCGCACCATTTCACGAAGCTTCGTATGAGTGCAAGCGGTTCTTCGCGATACACACCGGGGGACTGCTCCACCACGATTTGGTCGAATCCCAGCCGAATATGATCCATGCCCAATTCACAGATATTCCGTACATCACGTTCCGTAATATAGGATCTGAAGTGTTCCCAGTCACCAATCGTTAAGTCGAGCCTTCGGTTCACCGGCAGGCAGTTAAATCGCTTGTAATTGGTCAGCCAGCCGCCAATGCCCATTCCTCGTTCAAAGCCATTCCATTTGATCATGGATATCTACCGTCCTCTTTCAAAAGTTTAAGAGCATTATATCGTATGTCCATTGGTTTTTCCACAACAGAACATAGATGTATTTGCACAAAACATAGATTTATGGTATAATGGCTTCTCGGTGATGAAAATGGCATATTCGATTAGTATTACGCCCCCCGGCACAACGCAATACCCTCTGCATCAGCATAACTTTTACGAGATTATGCTGTATTTGGAAGGCACCGGAACGCTTCGGACCGAATCCGGAGATTATCCCTTTTCGCCCGGCACTGCAATTATTGTTCCAAAGCATTTCCGCCACGGCTCTGCCGCCCAAAATGGG
>CAKUME010000188.1 GCA_934667575.1 uncultured Eubacteriales bacterium
TTATTTGCCTTGCGGACTCTATTTTCGCGTCGCTGGGCGTGGAAGGGCTGAAGCTGGAGATCAACTCCATCGGCTGCCCCACCTGCCGCGCGGAATATTCCAAAGCACTGCGCGAATATTTTTCCGGCCATGCGGACGAGCTGTGCGAAACCTGCCGCGGGCGGCTGGAACGCAACCCGATGCGCATTTTGGATTGCAAGAGCCCGGTATGCGCCGAAATTGCCGCGCACGCACCGGTGATGCTCGACTACCTGTGCGACGACTGCAAGGCGCATTTTGAACAGGTCAAATCGTATTTGACTGCGGCGGGGCTGCACTTTTCGGTGAACCCGACGATCGTGCGCGGGCTCGATTATTACACCCGCACGGTGTTTGAATTTGTTTCCACGCAGATCGGCGCGCAGGGCACGGTGTGCGGCGGCGGCCGCTACGACGGGCTGATCGACGAGCTGGGCGGCGCGCATACGCCGTCGCTGGGTTTTGCGCTGGGCATGGAACGCCTGCTGCTGCTCATGAACGCGCAGGGCATCACGCTGCCCGATCCCGATCCATGCGATCTCTACATTGCCGGGCTGGGCGCGCGCGCGCAGGTGGAAGCCTTTGCGCTCACGCAAAAGGTGCGCAGCGAAGGCTTTGCGGCGGAATGCGACATTTGCGGCCGCAGCCTGAAAGCGCAGATGAAATATGCCAACAAAATTGGCGCGCGCTTCACGCTGGTGCTCGGCGACACCGAGCTGGACACCGGGCGGGCGCAGCTGAAAAACATGGCGACCGGCGAGCAGCGTGAAATCGAACTGGCGCAGCTGATCTCCTGCATGTATGACGCGCGCTTTGCTGCCACGCTGGATAACCTGACCGAGCTGGACGGCGTGAGCGGCGACGCGGCGGGGCTCCTCGGCAAGCTGACCGGAAATCAACAATAAAAAGGGGTAAGAAAAGTCATGGCAGAATTTATGACCGGAATGAAACGAACCGACTATTGCGGTACGCTTCGCGCGGGCGACGCGGGGCGCGAGGTCACGGTGTGCGGCTGGGTGCAGCGTCAGCGCGACCTGGGGCAGCTGATTTTTGTGGATTTGCGCGACCGTACCGGGCTGGTGCAGCTGGCGTTCGACGAGCGCACCGACCGCGCGCTGTTTGAAAAAGCGGCCGGCGTTCGTTCGGAATATGTGTTGGCGGCCACCGGATTGGTGCGCGAGCGTTCGGCAAAAAACAAGGATCTGCCCACCGGCGACATCGAAATTGAAGTGCAAACGCTGCGCGTGCTGGGCGAATCGGAAACGCCGCCGTTTGAAATCAGCGATAATGTGAATACGGCGGAGTCCATCCGTCTAAAATATCGGTATCTCGATCTGCGCCGTCCGCAGCTGCAAAAGAATCTGATCTTCCGCCACAAGGTTGCGAAGGTCACGCGCGATTATTTTGACGAAAACGGCTTTATCGAGATCGAAACCCCCATGCTCATTCGCTCCACGCCCGAAGGCGCGCGCGACTATCTCGTGCCGAGCCGCGTGCACAAGGGCAGCTTTTATGCGCTGCCGCAGTCGCCGCAAATGTATAAGCAGCTGTGCATGGTGGCGGGCTTTGACCGCTACATGCAGATCGCGCGCTGCTTCCGCGACGAGGACCTGCGCGCCGACCGCCAGCCGGAATTTACGCAGATCGACATTGAAATGTCGTTTGTGGACATGGAGGATGTGCTCCAGATCGGCGAGGGCTTTATGGCGCGCATCTTCAAGGAGGTACTCGGCCGCGAGATCACGCTGCCGCTGCCCCGCCTGACTTATCAGGAGGCCATGGAACGCTACGGTTCCGACAAGCCCGACACCCGCTACGGCATGGAGATCACCGACCTGAGCGATTTGGTGCGCGGCTGCGGCTTCTCGGTGTTCACCAACGCGATTTCCGCCGGCGGCAGCGTGCGCTGCATTACGGCGAAAAACGCGGTGCACACCCTCACCCGCAAAGAGATCGACAAGCTCACCGAAATGGTGCGCGGCATTGGCGGCAAGGGCCTTGCATGGGTGCGTTTGACTGAGGACGGCATGACTTCGTCGTTTGCCAAGTTCATGACCGAGGCGGAAATGCAGGCGATTTTGGCGCGCGCAGGCGCCGCAACCGGCGACGTGGTGCTGATTATTGCCGACGCAAAAACGAACCATGTGCTCACCGAGCTGGGCGCAGTGCGCATTGAGCTGGCACACAAGCTCGACCTCATTCCCAAGGACCAATTCAATTTGCTTTGGGTGGTGGAATTCCCGTTCTTTGAATATGACGAAGAAACCGGCGAATGGCTCGCGATGCACCATCCGTTCACCGCGCCGCTGGACGAGTGCCTGCCCTATTTGGAAACGGACAAATCGAAGGTGCGCGCCAAAGCCTATGACTTGGTGCTCAACGGCATTGAACTCGCAAGCGGTTCCATTCGAATCACCAATCCGGAGTTGCAAAATCGGATGTTCCGCCTGCTCGGCCTGAGCGACGAAGTGGCGCACCGCAAGTTCGGATTTTTAATCGATGCGTTCAAATACGGCGCTCCGCCGCACGGCGGCATGGGGCTGGGCCTTGACCGGTTGGTGATGCAGCTGCTGCAGGCCGACAGCCTGCGCGACGTGATCGCGTTCCCCAAGGTGCAGAATGCCAGCGAACTGATGACCGCCGCGCCCGCCGATGTGGACGAAAGCCAGCTGCGCGATCTGGGCATTCAAATTGCCCCTCAGGAGCCCAAAGCCGACTGATCCGGTCGGTTTTCCTGCAAAAATTGCAGAAAAGTTCCCGAAATCCCTTGTCAAAAACATCCCGAGGATTTATAATATACTTGGTGTGTTACTCTAAACATACCTTGTATCATGTGAAAGGAGCTCTTTTATGAATTATTCCAATGAAGTGGAAAGAATGTGCACCGTCACCAAAGGGCCGCATCACGGTCCCGCTCCGATTCCGGAAGAAGGCAAATGGGTAAAGTCCTACGAAATTAAGGATATTTCCGGCTTGTCTCACGGCGTGGGCTGGTGTGCACCGCAGCAGGGCGCTTGCAAGCTGACCCTGAACGTGAAGGATGGCATTGTGGAGGAAGCGCTCGTGGAGACCATCGGCTGCTCCGGTATGACCCATTCTGCGGCAATGGCGGCGGAAATTCTGCCGGGCAAAACGCTGCTCGAATGTTTGAACACCGACCTCGTGTGCGACGCGATCAACGTGGCCATGCGCGAGATCTTTAAGCAGCTGGTATACGGCCGCACCCAGACCGCGTTCTCGGAGAACGGTCTGCCGATCGGCGCCGGCCTGGAAGACCTGGGCAAGGGTCTGCGTTCGCAGGTGGGTACCATGTATTCCACCAAGCTCAAGGGCGTTCGTTATATGGAAATGGCGGAAGGCTATGTGCTTCAGACCGGTCTGGACGACAACAACGAAGTGATTGCCTACAAGTTTGTGAAGCTCGGCAAAATGCTGGAGGATATCCGCCACGGCATGGAACCGAACGAGGCGTATAAGAAGAATCAGGGTCAATACGGCCGCGTG
>CAKUME010000189.1 GCA_934667575.1 uncultured Eubacteriales bacterium
CGATAGGACTGCACCGCCGAGCGGTAATCCGCGGCCGGATTGCCCGCCGCCGCGCCGGCCACGCCGCTGCCGCACGACCGGGCCCACAGCAAACGCACCGCGTCGTCGCTCAGATCGTCGATGCGGGCGGCATACAAAAAGCGCACCGCCACGCCGTCGCCCTGAAATTGCAGCGGCAGCATATGCACGCCGGGCAGCGCGGGCGCGGGAATGTCCGCATCGCCGGTCACACGATAGAGCACACAGCGATACGCCGCGGTGTACCAGTCGTCCAGCCCGTACTGCGCCGCCTGCGGGCGCAGCGCATCGGGCACGGCGTGGCGGCTGCACAGCACCTGCGTCCAGCGCTGGCACAGCAACGCCCGCGCCTCGGCACGGGTGCGGGTGAGCGATTCCTTAACGGCGCGGGCATCCCGCAATTCGGCGATCGCCTGCGCCACCACCGCGCAGAATTTTTCGGCATCGATGGGTTTGTCGATGTATTCCACCGCGCGGAGCTGAATGGCCGCGCGCAGATAGGGCTTGTCGGAATAGTTGCTCAAAAAGATCATGCGGCACGCCGGAAACGACTGCGCGATCTGCCGCGCCAGCGCAATGCCGTCCATGCGCGGCATGCGCACGTCTGTGATCAGCAGATCGGGCGGGCTGCCCACCGACCGTTCCAGCGCCTCCACACCGTCGCCCGCGGCAACGATCTGCGTGTCGGGCGGCAATTCCATGCGGCCGAGCAGCTCCGTGAGCTCGGCGCGCGCAAAGGCTTCATCGTCTGCGATCAATATTTTCATCGTCCGGTTCCTCCTTTTCGGCGGTAAATGCATCGGCCCCGCGCGGAACGCAGCCGGGCTTTTTGCATCGGCGGCTTCCCGCAATGGGCATTTGAACGGATTTATACCTGTTCCGGCGGTTCTGAATCGGGCCGGGGCGGCGGCAAATGCACCGTGACCGCCGTGTATTCGCCCTCTTCGCTTTGAACGGACAAGCCGCAGCCGGCGCCGAACTGCATCCGCAGCCGCGTGTCGGTGTTGCGCAGCCCCACACCGCCCGCGCGCGATTCGTCAAACAGCGCCGCCACCTGCGCGGCCGTCATGCCGCAGCCGTCGTCACGCACGGTGATTCGCGCTTCGCCGCCGCTCGCTTCGCCGGTGATCCGAATTTCGCCCGACTTATCCGCGCGGCCCAGAATGCCGTGCAGCAGCGCGTTTTCCACGATCGGCTGAAGCGTGACCGCAGGCAGCGGACAATTCATCAGCGCTTCCGGCACGTCCACACGCAGCGCCACATCGTCGCCGAAGCGCAGCCGCTGAATCTGCATATAAGCGCGCACATGGTCCAGCTCGCCGCGCACGGTGCTCATCCGGCGCCCGCCGTTGAGGCTTTTGCGGTAGAACTGCGCAAGCGCGATCATGGCGGCCGAAATTTTATCGTTCTGGTTGTGATCGGCCAGGTAGCGGATCATATCGAGTGTGTTGAACAAAAAATGCGGGTTGATCTGGGTATACAGCATGGCCAGCTCCGTCTCGTTGAGCTGACGGCCCTTGCGCACGTTTTCGGCGCTGAGCGTGCGCACCGCGCCCACCAGCCCATTGTAGCTGTCCATCAGGCGGTCAATGTCGTCGCCGCCGTCGGCGGGCACGGGGAGCAGGCGGCTGTGCTCATAGCGAAACGCCTTCATGCGCCCGCTCAGCACATTGATCCGCCGCGTGATCCCATTGGCCATCAGCACCGCGAGCACACAGCTCACCGTGAGCACGGCGAGCGCGCAGAGCACAAAGGCCTGCACCTGCGCATAGCGCACCTCGCTGAGGTCGGCCTCGGGCACCACCTGCACCAGCGCCCAGCTGCACTCATCAATGGCGCGCACCGAAACGCGGCGCTGCGCCGTGCGCCACACGCCGCCGTTTTGGAGCGCTGCGGCAGCGGCTTCGGGCATCATTTCGGTGCGGCGCTCGTCGGACGCCGCCACCAGCACGCCCGCTTCATTCACCAAATAGCAATAGCTCCGCTCGGTGACGGCGCATTTTTTCAGAATATCCTCCAGCGCGGCGCGCGGCGTGTCGATCACCACTGCGCCAATGCTTTCGGCGTAATTGTGCGGATTGCTGATCAGGTGCGCCACCGACACCGAATCGGGCGAGGCGTTCCATGCCGGGGGAATATAGTAGCTGAAGCGGCGGGCGGCCTGCATGGCGCGAAACCACTCCGTGCTGCGCAGATTGTTAAAGGACCAGAACGTGTCCGAATTGGGCGAAACATAAATGAACTGGTCATTCATATACAAATGCACCGCCGTTACCGTGTGGGGATAAGCCAGGCGAATGCGCCGGAGCATGCTTTCGAGCGTATCGCGGTCGTGCAGCTGCTCCCCGAGCGAATCCTCGGCGGGGTCCTTGGAAAAGATGTGCACCGTTTCCTCGCCGTAGGCAAAGGTGTAGTTTGCCTGGCGCAGGCTTTTCATGCGGAACTCGATGGAGTCGGCGGCCTGCTCCACCGCCTGCTGGGCGGAATAGAGCGTGCTGCGCTCCGAAAGCAGCGACGCGCGCGCCGAGCTGATGAGCGCAAACGGCACCAGGCAAATCGTGCTGAGCGCAAGATAGCTGACGAGCAGCTTTGTGCGGAGCGAAAGCGCGTGCACCCGCATGCGCAGGGTTCGTTTGCACGGCGAAACAGTCATAGGTCCATCCTCCTTTGGGGGCGTTCATGCCATTGCGGTCATGCGTTTTCATTATAATTATAATTTTCTCCCTGTTTTTCGTCAAGAGCGAATCCGGAGGAGTAGAAGATAGTGCACTAATTTCAAAAAATGTGGGCTTTACTGTTGGTGAATGCGATGATATAATAAATTCACAACGACCGGAATTCGCTTTATTTTGGTGAATATTTCGTGCAGCAACGGCCGATTGCGCGGTGCTCCGGCGATTGAAACGAAAGGAAGGATCTCACTTATGAAAAAGCACATGAAAAAATGGCTTGCGGCCATTGCGGCTGCGCTGGTGGCCTGCTCGGTCACGGCGTGCACCCCGGCTGCCACCTCGTCCAAGGGTGCGGCCTCCGGCAGCGAAAGCAAAACCGATGTTTCGAGCAAGGCGGACGAAGCGCCGGTCACGCTCAAATACATCAACTACGGCGCCAAGCCGGAGGCCGGCGACTGCGACCGCGTGTGGGCCAAGCTGAATGAGCTGCTGCTCCAGAATGTGAACTGCACCATGGATGTGGAATATCTGGGCAGCGGCGATTTGGCGCAGATGAAGCTGAAATTCGCAGGCAACGAAGAATTTGACTTTTGCTTTTCCAGCTCTTGGTGGGGATTTTATGACAACGCAAAAGCCAACGCATACTTGGAGCTTTCCGATGAAATGATTCAGACAAACATGCCCTATGCATCCAAACAAATCCCCAACATTGCATGGCAGCAGGGGAGCGTCGGCGGTAAAAAGTATATGGTTCCGCAATCCTATGGGTACAACGGGACTGCGATCGTCGGTTATCGCGGCGACCTGCTTGAAAAATACGGTATGAAGG
>CAKUME010000190.1 GCA_934667575.1 uncultured Eubacteriales bacterium
GCCCGCACCGCGCCGCAGCGCGATCACGGCGTTCACGCCCACGCCGAACCCGATCGCCGCCGCGTTGACCAGATTTTGCACCGGAAACACCAGCGAAAGCGCCGTGACCGCGTCCTCGCTGATCTTGGCCACAAAATAGGTGTCCACGATGTTATAGAGCGCGTTCACCATCATCGACAGCACCATGGGCAGCGACATGGACAGCACCAGCGGCAGCACGGGCTTTTCCTTCATAAAACTTTCATTCATTCTGTGCACTCCCTTTGGATCCGACCCGCCCGCCGCGCACAAAAAAAAAGCCGCGCATCCGCCCCGATGGGGGCGAGTGCGTGGCGAAAAGGGGAACGGCGTCCGGAAAAATCCACTGCAATTTTACGCACATGAGTATAACACATTCCCGCGCATTTGTCAAGCGCGGCGTGCGCCGCCCGTCTTGCGCCGGCCGCCGTTTTGTGTTATAATAGGTGCAGTTCAAAACCGACCAAAGGGGGCGCGCGCCATGATGGAAACCGACGCCATTCGGCGGTATATTGCGTATCTGCGCGCGGAATGCGGGCTGCGCGTGTCGCTGCATCCCAAGCGCTACGAAACCCTGATCAGCGAAAGCGCGCTGCTGCGCTGCTGCATCCACGAAATTCCCTACTGCATTCTGCTCAAAACCAACCCCGCTGCGTTTCGCCATTGCGTGGCCAAGCAGGAGGCCGTGATGGAAAAATGCGCGGCCGGGCCGTTTTGCGGCGTATGCCATGCCGGGATGCGGGAGTTTGTGTATCCCATTCGCAGCCGGGGCACGCCGGTGGGGTTCATCAGCGTCAGCGGATACGGTGCGCCCAACGCGGAGAGCTATTTGCATCGCATCAGCGAAAAATACGACCTTCCGCTGGCCGCGCTGCGCCGCGCCTATGCGGAATCCACCCGCCCGGCGCCGCCGAGCGCGCAAATCGACACCCTGCTGCTCCCGCTGTACTATTCGCTGGCATGGGCGTATGAGCAGCAGCCCGCCGCGCCGCCCGCGCCCAACTTTGCGCAGCGCCTGCTGCAATATGTGCGCCAAAACCACACGCGCGACCTCACGCGCGCCGAGCTCTGCCGCGTGTTTTATTGCAGTCCGTCGTTCATTTCGCACCAGTTCCGCGCCCATGCGGGCAAGGGGCTGCGCGAATATGTGAACGATCTGCGCGTGTCCGACGCCAAATCGCTGCTGGCCGCGTCCGATTGGCCGATTACGGAGATCTCGCTCGCGGTGGGCTTCAACGACAGCGCCTATTTTGCCAATGTGTTTCGCGCGCGCACCGGCCAAACGCCGTCGGAATACCGCGCGGCGCGCCGCGCACAGCCCTAAGGCGCGCCCGTTTCACCCGCGACGGTCACAGCGCGAACGTCATGTATTCCGTTCCGTTTTCCAGGTCTTTCCACACGGCGCGTTCCGGGGTGAGCAGCATATAGCCGTGCGCGCTCTGCTCCTTGGGCAGCGCGACCGAACCGGGGTTCCAATAAACGAAGTCCGCGTGCGGCGTACACTTGGGCACATGCGTGTGGCCGTTGAGCAAAATATCGCCCGGCGCGAGCGGCGGCGGCGTTTGTTCGTTGTAGTGGTGGCCGTGCGTGGCGTAGATCACGCGCCCGCCCAGCGGCAGCACCGCGTAGTCGGCCATCATGGGGAATTGCAGCACCATCTGATCCACCTCGCTGTCGCAGTTGCCGCGCACGCAGAGCAGCTTTTCGCGCACCGCGTTGAGCATCGCGAGCACCTGCTTGGGCGCATAATCGCGCGGCAGGTCGTTGCGCGGTCCGTGATAAAGCAGGTCGCCGAGCAGCAGCAGCCGCTGCGCGCCCTCCGCCGCAAACGCATCCAGCATGGTCCGGCAGTAGTACGCCGAGCCGTGAATATCCGACGCAATCATCCATTTCATCGTCGCATCGCTCCTTTTGCAAATTCTGCACGCATTATAGCACATTTTGCGGCGAATTGCAAGGGTCGGCGGCGCTTTCCGCGGGCTGCACGATCTCGAGCGGCGCACCGTCGCTGCTTTCGAGCCGCACCACGCGGCCGGATCGCACCTCTGCGGTAATGGTTCGGCCGCCCTTGGCTGGCAGCGTGAACGCAAACGACGCATCGGCGGGCAGGCCGAAGCCGAGCTTGACCCGGTTGCCCTCCGTTTGCAGCAGCGACTCAGTGACCGCCGTGACAAAAATGCCCGCCGCCGTCATGAACCATGGCTGCTTGTGAATGCCCGGCTCATTGATTTCAAAAATCTCGTCAAAGCAGCCCACGCTCGCGGCGGCGCTGTGCAGCGAATGCCATGCACGTGCGCGCTGCCCCAGCCGCGCAAACGTCACGGCCTCCCACGCCGCATACCACGGCGAAATGCCGTGCCCCATGGCATACATGTTGCCAAACAAATGCTCGTTTTCGCAATAGCCGTCGATCGCGCGCATCAGCCGGGGGTCGGCGCGGCGGAACACTTCGTAGGGGTAGCAGCCCGAAAACACCGCAATGCTGCGCTGCGGCACGCCCGGCGCGGCAATGTATTCACCGTTTTCCACCGGCAGGCCCGCGGTCAGCCGATGGGCAAGGGCTTCCCATTGCGCGGCTTCCGGCCCGTCGGTTTGCAGCAGCGCCGCCGCGCGCGCCGTGGCGCGCAGCGTGTCGATCACGGCGCAGGTGGTCATGAACGGATTGCGCACCGACGGCCCCAGCCGCTCCAGATCGGTGCAGGCGCCGATAATCGTGCGGCCGTCCGGCGTTTCATAGATCATATGCCGCACAAAAAACCGCGTGCAGGCGCGCATCACCGGATAAGCCGCGCGGCGCAGCCGATCCGCATCGGCGGTGTATTCAAACACACGCGCCTGACCGAGCGCGATGTTCGCCATGTGAAAAACGTGCTCGTACCAGTGGCCGGGCGGCGACGCCTCCTCAAACGTTTCGGTGGTTTCCCACGGATAACGCGCTTCGCCCGTTTGGCCCACGCCGCCGGTGGCGCGGTGAATGGCCTGCGGCAGCTCCGCCGCGCGAAAGTCCGCGGCATGGCACGCCAGGTCGGCCGCACCGGCGTGCAGCAGTCCGTCGAGCCCGTAATATTCGTCAAATGCGAAGAATTTTCCTTCCCACGCGCTGTCAAACATGCCCACCGCAATGGACCACGGCGTGGTGTTCAGCTTCAGCGCATAGCGCGCCGTGTCGAACACCGATTGCAGCCGCGCGTCGGGCAGCGTGACCTGCGCCGCCGCGTAATAGGCCGCCCACGCGCTGGTGTGGCGCGCCGTGGCCGCGCCGTAGCCCGCTGCGAGCAGCGTTTGGGCCGCATCGGCCGCCGCCGGTTCCGTGTCGTCGGTCCACAGCACAAAAATGTGCACCGGCACGCCCGCCGCGCACGCCACGGTCAGCGTGAGTGTTTCACCCGACCGCGACGCCTGCGCCGGGGCGTCGGCCCACAGGCGCACTTCGCCCGCATATTCCCGCTGACCGGACACGGCGTAGCGCGCCGTCAGCCCGTGTTCGCGCGCCTGCAC
>CAKUME010000191.1 GCA_934667575.1 uncultured Eubacteriales bacterium
CGCGACGAAAGCCCCTCCGTTTGCGGGTAAACGGCGCGCACCGCACCGCCCTGCGCCTCGGGCAAAAACTCGGGGGCGCTCACCGTGCGGCGCGCGCCGCTGCCCATAAATTTTCCGCGAAACCAAAAGCGCGTTTCGGCGCGAAAGGTGGCGGGCGCATAGTGCGCGTTGAACAGCGTGACCTCGGCTTCGCCGCTTTCATCGGTGACCACAAACCGGCAGATGCTCATACCCTTGCGGATGCGGCGCTCCTGCGGCGCGCGCACCACCTCGGCCAAAATCACGCCCTCGCCGTCGGGCGGCAGCGCGCCAATGGGCGTGGCGCAGCGCCAGTCCTCATAGGCACGCGGATAATAGCGCAAAAGGGCGCCGGCCGAGGCCACGCCGAGCTTTTGAAAAAGCTCCGCACGCCGCGGGCCAACGCCCCGGATTTTTTCAATCGGAATTCCAAACAGCGATGCCATTTATTCCACCGAAATGATGAAATAGTACACCGGCTGGCCGCCGTTGACCGTGGTGACTTCAAGGCGGTCGCCGAGCTTGGTCTGCACGCTGCTGGTGAGCTGCTGTGCCTGCTCCTCGGTGATGCCCGCGCCATAGAGGATGGTCACAAACGAGCTGTCGCGCGTGACCATGGACTTGATAAGGCGATACGCGGCTTTCACCGGGTCTTTGTCGCCAAATTCGAGCTTGCCGTCGCGCAGCGCCAAAATTTCGCCCTCGCGCAGCTTCATGCCGCCAAATTCGGAATCACGCGCCGCAAAGGTGATCTGCCCGGTCGCCACGCGCGCCGCCGCTTCGATCATTTCCTTTTTGTTTTCGTCCGCATCCGCATCGGGGTTATAGGCCAGCATCGCGGCCATGCCCTGCGGCACCGTGCGCGTGGGCAGCACGATCACCGTGCGCTCGGGGCACAGCGCCACCGCCTGCTCCGCCGCAAGAATAATGTTCTTGTTGTTCGGCAGCACAAACACCGTGGTGGCCGGCGTGGCGCGAATGGCGGCCGCCAAGTCGTCGGTGCTGGGGTTCATCGTTTGGCCGCCGCTCACCACCTGGCCGCAGCCCAAGTCGAGGAACAGCGTTTTGAGCCCGTCGCCTGCGGCTACCGCCACAAATCCGACGCCCTCTTCGGGGTCAACCGGCTGCGGGCGCGCCTCCGCCGCTTTTTTTTTCTCGTTTTCTTCGTTGGCGCGGCGATGCTGCTCCTTCATGTTTTCAATTTTCACCGTGAGCAGCTGGCCGTAGGCCAAACCGGCCTCGAGCGCGTTGCCGGGGTTCTCGGTGTGCACATGCACTTTGATGATCTCATCGTCGTCCACCACGAGCACGCAGTCGCCAATGGTTTCGAGGAACGCGCGCAGCTGCGCGGGGTCCTTATCCACATCCGGGTCGCGGCCCACGATGAACTCGGTGCAGTAGGTAAAGTGAATTTCCTGATCAAATTCGGCGGCCGCGTTGCGGAAGAAGTCGTCGTCCTTTTTGCCGGCTGCCGAAGCGGCCTCCACCACGCGGCCGTCGCGGAACACGGAACGCATTCCGTCAAAGATCAGCGTGAGGCCTTTGCCGCCCGCGTCCACCACGCCGGCCTTTTTGAGCACCGGCAGCAGCTCGGGGGTGGTGGCCAGCGCCGCTTCGGCGCCCTGGCACATCGCATCCCACACCAGCACCGGGTCGCTCGTTTCGGCGAGCTTGGCGCGGCCTGCCGCCGCCGCCAGCCGCGCCACGGTGAGAATGGTGCCCTCGGTGGGCTTCATGACCGCCTGATAGGCGTCGGCCACACCGATTTCGAGCGCGTTCACCAGCGCTTCGCCGTCGGCCTCGGTTTTGCCCTCCAGCCCCTTGGCAAAGCCGCGGAACAGCAGCGACGAAATCACGCCGCTGTTGCCGCGCGCACCGCGCAGCATGGCTCCCGCGGCCAGCTTGGCCATCTCGCCCGCCGGCGCGTCGGCTGCCGCCTGCTCCAGCGCAGGAATGGCCGCGCCCACCGTCATCGACATATTGGTGCCGGTATCGCCGTCCGGCACCGGAAAAATGTTGAGCTCATCTACCTCGCTGCGGTGATTGGCGATCTGATTCGCGCCGGAAATCAACGCGTTGCGGAGCATCGTTCCATTTATCATTGCACTGCATCTCCTCTGCATGCCGTCCGACTCATGCGACCCGGGCGGGGATTTTGATCCGTTTCGTATATACATCCGAAAAATTGCGCTGCCTTGTGCGCACTGATAACTCTATTATATACGATTCTGCCCCGAAACGCAATACAGCGGGCGCAGTTGGTGTTAAAATTTTAAATTTGGACACAAAAAGCGCCGTGCGGCTTCCAAAAATTGAAAACTGCACGGCGCTGCCGGGAAAAATTATTTCAGGACGAAGGACTGGCAGTCGGTGCACTGGTCCATGGTCGGATCGCACTCATGCGTTCCAATGGTAATGCAGTTCAGCGCGCAGTAATCCTCGCTGTCGCAATGGTTTTTGCAGTTGGTCACGGTGCAGTGAATGCAGCGATTGGGTTCACAGCTCATACAAATCCATCTCCTTAATCAGAATTGCGGCGCTCCGCATTCCGGAACTGCGGCGCGTCGGGTATAGTATGAGCGGCAGCGCGCGCATTATGCGTGCGATTTTTTTGATATGCCGGGCGCGCGGGGCGGCGTTAATAGCGGCCGCGGCCGTTGAGACTGCTGTGGCGGCGGCGGCGTTTTTTGGCGCGCACATTGTATACCACCGAAATCACGATATAGATCACCAGCAGCACCGCGAACACCACGCCGCCGATCTTGAGCCATTTGGAATGCAGCAGCCGCAGGCCGCGCTCCTTGAGCAGCAGCAGCTGGCTGGCCTCCACGCTCTCGCTCGCCACCAAATTCACGGTGCCGAGCGTCATGCCTGCATAGGTCACATTGGCGGTGCCCAGGCGCTGACCCTTTTGCACCGGCGCATCCACCGACTCGGGCACATCGTCGTTCGGCAGCAGCACCACACTCTCAGGCTGAATGTCGTTGAGCAGCAGCGCGTTAAAGTCGCTTTCGGGCAGCAGCTGAATCGTGTCCTTTTCCCATGCGTAGTTGAGCTTAATTTCGCACGCGGTCTGTTTGGCGCTCACCACCTGCTTGTAGCGCAGATTGTTGAACGCCCACTCATACAGCGCCTTGTGGTCCATCATGGCCCCGTTGTCGGCGTATTCGCCGTTTTCGTCAAACATCGGCGCGCCAAAGGTCACGCACAGATAACGCGCGTCCACATTGGCGTTGTAGGCGGTGGACACCAGGCAGAAGCCCGCTTCCTCGGTGGAGCCGGTTTTGATGCCCTCGGTGTATTTATAATAATATTTGCTCGAGCTGAGCTGCATGTTGTTGGTGGTGTTGAGCGTGAGCACCGTGTCGCGCTTGTCGTCGGGCGCAAGGGAATAGCTGGTGGTTTTGCACACCTTCATAAATTCGTCTTTGTACTGCGAATTCAGAATGTACTGCGTGATCTTGGCCATGTCGTTGGGGGTGGTGTAGTGG
>CAKUME010000192.1 GCA_934667575.1 uncultured Eubacteriales bacterium
AACCATGCCGAGCACGCCCGGCATGGCCGACCGCGGCACCGCCGCCGCCACGTCTTCGGGGTGCCCCGGCCGCAGCGCGATCTCGAGCACATCGCCCGGCTGCATTTGGCGGTATGCGCCGGGCGTGCGCACGGTGACCGGCACCGGAGCGTCCGCCGTGCCCAGGTTGACCACCGGGCAGCGCAGCCCGTCCCTGCTGCGCAAAAAATAGAGAATCGGCGCGGTGCGGCGTGTGCGGCGGCCGTTTGGCCGGAGAATGGAAACAAGCCCGGCCACCGCGAGTGCCAGCCCGCCCAGTGCGCCCAGCGCGCAGCACAGCAGCCGGATCAGCTCCTGCGCCTGTTCTTCGGTAATCATCGCGTGTTCCTCCCATCGCGGGCGCGGCCGCCCGACCATGCAAACTTTCGTTCTTATTATACCGCACCGCGCGTCGATTTGCAATCGGGAAACCGAAAACTCGCGCAAAATCCGCTGCCCGATATGCGGATGGACACGCACGCGCCGCCGCCCCGGCGCATATAATCCAATGCGGCGTTTTGCGCGCGGGGAGGAGAGCGGCAATTTTGATGCTGACGGAGCTGTTTTCGGGGCTGTTTGGGCGCATTCTTTTTTTAATATTAAACATTTCTTCCGGATCGTTTCCGCGTCCGCTTACGCCGGAGGAAGAAGCGGACTGCCTGCGCCGCATGGAGCAGGGCGACCGCACGGCGCGCGACCGGCTGGTGGAGCACAATCTGCGGCTGGTGGCGCACATTATCAAAAAATATTACGCCGTGCAGAGCGATCAGGACGATTTGGTTTCCATCGGCACAATCGGGCTGATCAAAGCGGTGAACACCTTTGACCGCGCCAAGGGGACGCGGCTGTCGAGCTATGCGGCACGCTGCATTGAAAATGAAATTTTAATGTATTTTCGCAGCGGGCGCAAGTCGGCGCAGGATGTGTCCATCAGCGACCCCATCGACACGGATAAGGACGGCAACGCCCTGACGTTTATTGATGTGATCGCGTGCGACGACACGATCATTGACGACCTGGACCTCAAGCTGAAAGCGGAAAAGCTGCGCGGCTACATGGATGAAGTGCTTACGGCGCGCGAAAAGCAGATCATTCGCCTGCGCTACGGGCTGGATACCCCCGCGCCGCTCACGCAGCAGGTGGTCGCGCAGCGGCTGGGCATATCGCGCAGCTATGTGTCGCGCATTGAAAAAAAGGCGCTCGAAAAGCTGCGCCGCCGGTTCGAAAGCGGGGAGCGGCGCACTCAATGAACGCAAAAAAAGGGCGGCCAACGGCGCGCCGCATATTTTTGAAAAATGCCGTGATTTTAACCGCCTGTGCGCTGCTGCTCAGCGGCATCGCCATGGCCATGCGCGTTTATCAAACCGCCGTGATCGGCGCGGAAGGCGTGGGCTTGCTCCAGCTGCTGCTTTCGGTTTATTTTTTTGCCACCAATTTGGCGGTGAGCGGGTTGAATTTGGCCGTGACGCGGCTGGTGAGCGAATCGACCGCACCGGGCGGTGTGCCGGTGCGCGTGACGCTGCGGCGATGCTTTGCGCTGAGCGGGTGCACCGGCGTGGGCGCGGGGACGCTACTGTTTTTTGGCGCACCGGCGGCCGCGCATGGACTCGGCGATCTGCGCGCCGCGCAGCCGCTGCGCATTTTGGCGTGCAGCCTGCCGCTGTTTGCGGTGTCGGCCTGTTGCCGGGGCTATTTTTTGGCGGTGCGGCGGTCGCTGGCGCCCGGCTTGGGGCAACTGCTGGAGCAGGTGTGCGCATTTGCGGTCATGCGCGTGCTGCTTCCGCTGGCTGCACCGCACGGCATGGCGGCGGCGTGCAGCGCAGCGGCGCTTGGCATGGCGGCCGGTGAACTGTGCGGAAACATTTGGATCGTGGCGGCGCTGCTGCTTGACCGGCGGCGTGCCGCCCGAACGGAACCTCCGCGCACGGGCGCGCTTCCGCTGCGCCGGGTGGGCGCGATCGCGCTGCCGGTTGCGCTGGGCTACGATCTGCGCGCAGCGCTGATCGCAGTGGAAAACGGGCTCGCTCCGGCGGGGCTGCGGCGCTGCGGGCAATCGGCAGCCGAATCGCTTGCCGCCTACGGCACGGTCAAGGGGA
Organism: uncultured Eubacteriales bacterium; assembly: GCA_934667575.1. GTDB lineage: Bacteria > Bacillota > Clostridia > Oscillospirales > Acutalibacteraceae > RGIG4076. The sequence goes on from CAKUME010000192.1 coordinate 2,115, forward strand.
TGGCGCTGCCGACCATCCAGTTTCCGGCGGCATTTCTCGCGGCGTTTTCGCAGCTCCTCATTCCGGAGGTGGCGCAGTCGCGCGCCGAAGGGCGCTCGGAAACGGTTCGGGCATTGGCGAGTCGGGTGTTCCGCATTTGTTTGGCGTTTTCACTGTTTGTGACAAACGGCTTTTTGGCGTTCGGCGATGACCTTGGGCGTGTGCTGTTCGGCAGCGCCGGGGCGGGCGCGCAAATGCGGATGCTCTGTCCGCTGGTGCCGCTGATGTATTTGGACAGCATTGTGGACGCGATGCTCAAGGGGCTCGACGAGCAGAACTACTCGCTGCGGGTGAATATGTCGGATTCCTGCATTCGCATTGCGCTGATAGCGCTGCTGCTGCCGCGGTGGGGCATGGCGGGCTATCTGACGGCGTTTTATTGCAGCACCGTTTATAATGCGTCGCTGAGCATTGCGCGGTTGGTGCGCCGGAGTCGGCTGCGCGTGGAAGCGGGGGCTTGGATTGCGGTTCCGGCGCTTTGCGCGGCCACCGCATGCCTGTGGAGCGCGCTGCTGGTTCGGCTGACGCCGCCGCTGTGCCATGCGGCGCTGCCGGTGAATTTGGCGGCCCGGTGCGCGTTGGCCGCGGCGCTGTATCTGCCGATGCTGGCGCTTTGCGCACGGCTTTGCGGGCGTCCGATCCGGCGCAGGAATCAAAATTCGTCCAACGTAACGCGAGGTTCGCTCGGCCTGCCCCGCGCCCGAAATCGACAGCGCGGAGCCGCATGTGCACAAGACGTTCGCAGGCGATGAGCGCCAAACAAAAATGTGCGGAACGCAAAAAAAGCGGGCGTTCCGGTTGGTTTCGGAATCGCCCGCTCAATGCCTCGCCTGCGAAGCTTATTTGATGTTCTTTTCAATCCATCTGGCCGAATATTTTTTGACCGCCGCGTCATTCTCGGTGATGGAGAGCGCCTTGGCCGTTTCTTCCAGATCGGCCTTGTAATCGCTGTCCTTGAGCTCATGGCGCAGCGTGGTGGCGTTTTCTTTCAGATAATCCGCCGTTTCGTCGGCAATCTTGTGCTTGGCGATGAGGTACATATAGTTGCTGGTCGAAACCACCGTCGCCTTGCCTTCCTTGCAGTCGTCGATCGCCTTGACCACATCGGTGGAAAACACATTGGACGCAATGGCGATGCGGCTGTTGGCGGTCACGGTCGCGTTGCTGTGCGCTTTGTTGTAGGCCGCCGTCACATCGTCGAAGCTGGTGCCGCTGGAATACTGGTCACCGAGCTTTTCGAGCTCCGTTTTGATCTTGGCCTGCTCGTCGTCGCTCAGCGCCTTGCCGTCGGAGCCTTTGAGCGACACGGTGAAGT
>CAKUME010000193.1 GCA_934667575.1 uncultured Eubacteriales bacterium
AGGGCCGGATGACCATGCAGCCCTTGACGCTGGTGTACTCCACCAGCTCGGCCTTTTTGACAATGTCGGTATACCATTGCGCAAAATCCGTTTCCTGCGCGGTAATGGCCTCCACCATTTTCTTTTCTGCCATTTTTTGTTCACGCCTTTCCCCCGTTGCGGGGTGAAATCTTTCTCATGTCATTATACCTGTTTTTCGCGAAAAAAGCAATCCCGCGCATAAAAAAATTCGCAGTGCCTTCAGCTTGGCATTGCGAATCCTGCGGCAGGCGGCGCCTGCAATCAGGTGTTGGATTCGATGTACGAAACCAGCTCGCCGACCGTTTTGATGTTTTCGATTTCATCATCGGGAATTTCAATTTCAAATTCATCCTCGATCGACATCAGCAGATCCACCACGTCCAGGGAATCCGCGCCCAGGTCATCGGCGATGCGGGTGTCGGGCGTGATGGTATCTTCCTCCACGTCGAACTGCTCGCTGAGAATCGCTTTTACTTTTTCAAGCACCATTGTTCTATCCCCCTCTCATTGCGGAACTGTGTCATTACAAATATTATTCGTATTTTGCCGTTTTGTCAATATCCTTTTTTAAGAAAATTGAAAAATAGCGGAATTTTTTTGCGTGGAACGGCTTTTTCGCAAAAAACGCCCCGTTTTTCGCAAAAGTGCGTTCATGCGCTCTTGACATCCATCCCCCGTTTTCTTATAATATATTTTATCCGCACCGGTTTTGCACCGGCGCCGCAACGATGACGAACCATACCGAAAGGATGATATTCACATGGAAAAAGTGTTTATGACCGAAGACGGTCTTCGCAAGTTGGAAACGGAGCTCGAGTTCTTAAAAGGCGAAAAACGCCGCGAAGTTTCGGAAAAAATCAAGGTCGCGCTGGGCTACGGCGACCTTTCGGAAAACAGCGAATACGATGAGGCCAAAAACGAACAGGCCATGGTGGAAGCGCGCATCATGGAGCTGGAGGCGATGCTCCAGAACGTGCAGCTGATCGATGAAACCACCATGGCGGCCGATATCGTTCACTTGGGCACCAAGCTCACGGTGCACGACGAGGAAGCTGGTGAAGACATCACCTACCAGATCGTGGGGTCCAAGGAAGCCAACCCGCTCGAGGATCGCATTTCCGATGAGTCGCCGGTGGGCAAAGCGCTGCTGGGGCATCGCCAGGGCGACGTGGTGGACGTGGAAACGCCCGGCGGTGCGGTGAAATATCACATTTTGTCCATTGACCAGTAATTTAATCAGAGAGGCAGGGGCATTCATGAACGAACAGGAAAAGAAGACGCAGCCGGAACAGAACCTCAGCGAGATTCTGCGCGTGCGCCGCGAAAAGCTGGCCGCGCTTCAGGCCGAGGGCAAAGATCCGTTTCAGATCACCAAATACAATATGACGCACCACAGCGCCGAAATTGCAGCGCAGTTTGATGCGCTCGAAGGCAAAGAAGTTTCGATTGCGGGGCGGCTGATGAGCAAACGCGTGATGGGCAAGGCCTCGTTCTGCCATGTGCAGGATCTTCAGGGAACCATTCAGGCGTATGTGGCACGCGATTTTGTGGGCGAAGAGGCCTACGCGGCATTCAAAAAATTTGATATCGGCGATCTGGTGGGCGTGCGCGGCACGGTGTTCAAAACCAAAACCGGCGAGGTGTCGGTGCACGCGCTCGAGGTCACGCTGCTTTCCAAGAGCCTGCAGGTGCTGCCCGAAAAGTTTCACGGGCTGACCAACACCGATATGCGCTATCGTCAGCGCTATGTGGACCTGATCATGAACCCCGAATCGAAAGACACTTTTATCAAGCGGTTTAAGATCATTCGCACCATCCGTGAGTTTTTGGATCAGCGCGGTTTTATGGAAGTGGAAACACCGATGCTGGTGGCCAACGCAGGCGGCGCGGCGGCGCGCCCGTTTGAAACGCATTTTAATGCGCTCAACGAGGATCTGAAGCTGCGCATTTCGCTCGAACTGTATTTGAAGCGATTGATCGTGGGCGGGTTGGAGCGCGTGTATGAAATTGGGCGCGTGTTCCGCAACGAGGGCATCGACACCCGCCACAACCCCGAATTCACGCTGATGGAGCTGTATCAGGCCTATACCGACTATCACGGCATGATGGATCTCACCGAGGATATGTATCGCTATGTGGCGCAGCAGGTGCTCGGCACCACCACGATCGTGTATAACGGCGTGGAGATCGACTTGGGGCAGCCGTTTACCCGCGTTACGATGGTGGACGCAGTAAAGCAGTATTCCGGTGTGGATTTCAACGAAATCCACACGCTGGAAGAAGCCCGCGCCGCCGCCGATGCGCACCATGTGGCCTACGAGCCGCGCCACAAGAAGGGCGACATTCTCAACCTGTTCTTTGAAACGTTTGTGGAGGAACATTTGATTCAGCCCACGTTCGTGATGGATCATCCGGTCGAGATCTCGCCGCTCACCAAGCGCAAACCTGAGAACCCGGACTATGTGGAGCGCTTTGAGTTCTACGTCAACAGCTGGGAGATGGCAAACGCCTATTCCGAGCTGAACGATCCGATCGACCAGCGCGCGCGCTTTGCCGCACAGGAAGAGCAGTTTGCGCAGGGCGATGAGGAAGCCAACCACACGGACGAAGACTTCCTGAATGCGCTCGAGATCGGCATGCCCCCCACCGGCGGCATTGGCTACGGCATTGATCGGATGTGCATGCTGCTGACCAACAGCGCGTCCATCCGCGATGTGCTGCTGTTCCCGACAATGAAAAAGCAGGGCGGCGACGACCGCACCGGCGCATCCGCCGAAGCCGCGGCCGAGGCGGCGCCCGAAGCGCCTGCCGCTGCGGAAAAAATTGATTTCTCCAATGTGGAGATCGAGCCGCTGTTTGCCGACTATGTTGATTTTGACACATTCAGCAAGTCCGACTTCCGCGCGGTCAAGGTCAAGGACTGTGTGGCCGTGAAAAAGTCCAAAAAGCTCCTGCAATTCACGCTGGACGACGGCACCGGCACCGATCGCACCATTTTGAGCGGCATTCATGCCTATTATGAGCCGGAAGAGCTGATCGGCAAAACCTGCATTGCCATTTTGAATCTGCCGCCGCGCGCGATGATGGGCATTGATTCCTGCGGGATGCTCATTTCTGCCGTGCACCATGAGGACGGCGAAGAAAAGCTGCATCTGCTGATGGTGGACGATCACATTCCCGCGGGCGCAAAGCTGTATTAAATCTGCACCCGTTCGCAAAACGGAATGGCCTTGTTTGCCGAACGCGAAAACCGTGATTTGCGGCCGCCGGTACTGGCCAGGACAATCGCATAACAAATAAATGGGCAATTCCAATCGGGATTGCCCATTTTTGAAATAAGGAAGTTACAGGACTAAAGGTAGGAAGGAGAAATACAGATTATGGGGTTATTTAGCAAATTTAAAAAAGAGAAAACAGCGGTTGATTGGTGTAATGCATATAC
>CAKUME010000194.1 GCA_934667575.1 uncultured Eubacteriales bacterium
AAAACAGCGCGTTGATCTGATCGTCGAACAGCACGCCCACGATGGCGGCGGGCACGCACGAGATCAAAATTTTGCCCCACATGATCATCGTGCGCTTTTTGAGCTTTACCGCGCCCTGCCGCCGCGTGAACGGCCAGAGCTGTCCAAAATAGAGCACCACCACGGCCAAAATGGAGCCGAGCTGGATCACCACCAGAAACAGCTCCTTAAATTGGTCGGTGACGTTCATCTTGAGAAATTCGTCCACCAAAATCATGTGGCCGGTGCTGCTCACCGGCAGCCATTCGGTGACGCCCTGCACAATGCCGAGCACCAACGCCTTGATCAATTCCCAAACAGACATGAGCCAAAACTCCTTTATGTAAATTCATGTTCGATTCATTATAGCATAGCGCACGGCGTTTTACCATAGTTTTGGGGATGTTTTTGCAAATTGTCGCGCATGTTTTCAATGAAATTCACAATTTGCGGCGGGCGCAAAAAAGCCCTGCACCAGAATATGCAGGGCGAATGCGAATCATCACGAAAAAAAGACCGCGCGCAGTGGAAAAGAAAAAAACACTGCGCGCGTGCAAGAGAAAAAAGGTTTGCAGCGGCCCGTCGGCGCTGCGCCCGGCCTGCAAAGCACTCCCCAAGCAAACAGGCGGGTCCGATTAGTGACGGGCAAATGTTTATGTGAAACAGCGTGATGTTGAGCGAAAATCACGCTGCCCATCAAACACACCGTCAAAGAGCGAACAAAGACGGTGCGAACTCGTAAGCAAGTTAAGGCAATTCAAACTCCCGCGCCAGCATGCGGCGAATCATCGCAAACGTTTCTTCGGTGGGAGCCAGGTCGCCGCGGTCGAGCATCATCGCCGCGCCGTAGATGGTGGAGCGCACCATGAACAGCTTGCGCGCACGCACCGCGGGCGGCATGCGCACCTCGGCGCAGTAGCGATCCACCAGCGAAGCGGAGGCGGTGCTCATAGCGGCCATGGGGTGCACGATCCAAGAGGATTCGTGCTGCATGATGATGGAACGAAAATTGGGATGATCGGACAAAAACCGCACATAGGCCACGCTTACCGCCACCAGCTCGTCGCGGGTGGAACCCGGCGATTCGAGGAGCACGGTGTGCAGGCGCTCCGACCACTGCGTGTTGATATAGTCCACAATGGCGGAGATCAGCGATTCTTTGTCCGGAAAATAGCAGTAGGGTGCGGCACACGAAACGCCGCAGCGGCGCGCCACGCGCCGGATGGAAAGATTGTCGGCGCCTTCGCGGTTGAGCTCGTCGATGCCGGCCAGAATCAGCCGCTCACGCAGGGCCGAGGGTGAATCCTGTGTCATGGCGAATCACCGCGCTTTACCCAGATAGAACACGGCCAGGGTGCCGGGGCCGCCATGGGCGCCGGTGACCGGGCCGATGGTGTGCACCTGCACGCGCGCGTGCAGCTCCTGCTGCAAAATACCCGCGAGAATGGCGGCGTCGTTGGCACAGTCGCCGTGCCCCACCCAGATCTCGGGCGATTCGCCGGGCAGCACGGACTCCTTCACGCGGTCGGCAAGCGCCCGAATGGACGCCACCCGCCCACGCACCTTGCCTGCGAACGCGAGCGCGCCCGCATCGTCCACATGAAACAGCGGCTTCACATGGAGCAGCGAACCCACGATGGCGGTGGTGGTCGAAATGCGGCCGCCGCGCCGAACGTGCATCAGATCAAAGAGCGTGAACCACGCGCAAACCTGCCCGCGCAGGGCTTCGAGCGCATCCAGGGTTTCGGCAAGCGACGCGCCGGAGTCGCGCAGCTCCACTGCGCGGCGCACGAGCATTTGCTGGCCGAACGAACCGGTGCGCGTGTCGAACACACGCATGGGAGCGTGGTAGGCGGTGCGGAGCGATCGGGCAGCCATCCACGCCGAAGCGAAGCTGCTGCTGAGCGCCGACGAAAACGAGAGGAACAGCACGCCGCAGCCCTGCGCGAGCAGCGGTTCGGCCGCCGCGCGCACCTGCTCGGGCGAAAGCGCCGCCGTGGTCGCCAGCGCGCCGGAGGCCAGCCGCGCGAAAAACCGGCGGTTGTAGTCCTCGTCGCCGCAAGGCGGATATGTGCTTCCGGCCGTGCCGCTGAACGAAACGGCCATGGGTAGCACGCCCACGCCCAGCGCCTGCGCGTCGGCAGTCGACAGATCGCAGGCGGAATCGGTAAGAATGCGAAAAGCTGGAATCATGGGCAGTCCTCCGGACCGGTTCGGTCTATCAAAAAAGAAAATTATCAAAATTATTCCGCGCATTCGCCCGCGCGCCGCAACGCGCGCAAAAAACGAAGCCGAAGAGCAAAAAAAGGTTCGCTGCGGAGCGCGAACGCGCCGGTGCGATCCGCCAATCTGTGCGCTGCGCCATGCTCCTCGTTTCACCATAGGGAGCACGTTTCACAATATCCAAGCATTTCGGAGAAAAAAGGCTGAGACTCGCTTGCACAGCAGCGGATCGCACGGGCCCGCCCGCGCAAAAGCGCAGACCGGCTGGCGGATGAAAAGAAAAAAGAAGACCTGCGCACTGCAAAAAAAGCGCCGCACGGGTACCGCCCGTTCGTGGGGCGCGGTGTAATCGAATGTCAGCGATGATCGCCGACGAAGAACACCGAGAGGGTGCCGGGGCCGGCGTGCGCGCCGATCACCGGGCCGATGCAGTTAATGTAGATATCGGTGGGGTGGCACGTCTGGCGCACCATTTCGGCCAGCGCCTGCGCGTCGTCGATGCAGTCGCCGTGGCAGATGAACACCGTTTGGTGCTCCGGGGCGATGGCGGTCTGCTGCATCCGGTTGACCAGCTCGCGCATGGACGCCACACGCCCGCGCGTTTTGCCCACCGCGATCAGCCGTCCCTCGTCGTCCACATGCAGGATCGGCTTGATGTTGAGCAGCGAACCCACGATGGCCGTGGCGGCCGACACGCGCCCGCCGCGCTTGAGGTGATGCAGATCGTCCACCGTGAACCAGTGGCACAGCTGCGGCCGCAGCGATTCGAGCTTGGTGCAGAGCTCGTCGAGCGAAAGACCCGCGCGCTGCGCCTGCACGGCGTGCCACACCAGCAACCCCTGACCGAGCGACGCGCAAAGCGTGTCGAACACAAACATGCGGGCGGAGCCGGCGTATTTTTCATTGAGCTCCCGCGCGGCCATGCGCGCCGAAGCGCAGGTGCGGCTCAGCGCCGACGAAAACGCCAAAAACAGCACGTCGCGGCCTGCGGCGAGCAGCGGTTCGGCGGCATCCAGCACCTGCTGCGGGGTGATCGCGGCGGTGGTGGCCATTTTGCCGGCACGCATCATTGCGAAAAAATCCGCGTTGCGGATCTCGCGCTCATCGGGCGTGTTGGCATAGGTTTGACCGTCAATGGTCACATGCAGCGGAATGACCTGCACGCCGAGCTGCTGCACCATGTCCTGCGACAGATCGCAGGCGGAGTCGGTGAGGAT
>CAKUME010000195.1 GCA_934667575.1 uncultured Eubacteriales bacterium
GCTTCATCCTGCATATTCCAATCCATGTCCACCAATGTGACCGATGCGAGCTCCTTGCGTGGCACGGCACACTCGGTGCCGTCGGCACAGGTCACGCACACCTCGTCGCCGTTGAGCCCGCGGAGCGTGCCCTGTACCTCGCGGCGGTTTTGGCTGTCGGGGCGAATGCGGTGCAGCCGCACGGGGCGGCCCTGCATTTGGGCAAAGTGCGCCGGGCGCGTGAGCTCCCGCTCAATGCCCGGCGACGACACCTCCAGGCAGTAGGCGCAGTCGATCGGGTCGGCGGCATCGAGCGGTTCGTCGAGCGCGCGGCTCATCGCTTCGCAGTCGTCAATGCTCACCCCGTCGGGCCGGTCGATCAGCACGCGCAAAATCCAAGTTGCGCCCTCTTTCACAAAGCGCACATCCCACAGCGTGAGGCCCAGCCCGGCCGCAATGGGCTCCGCGAGCTGCCACACCGTGTCCACCGTGTTTTTCTTGTTTGAATTGGCCACGAACAAATTCATTCCTTTCCGGCGGCGCGGGCGCGTTTGCCGCACAACCTTGCGATAGACAAACAAAAGAGCGGGTCGCCCCACTCTTTCATCCGTTCACAATATAAAATTAACTTTACCATTTATAATATAGCACGGCTTTTGCAAAAATGCAAGTGTTTTTTCAAAAAAAAACACGCAAAAACGGGAAAAGTTCGCGAACCGGCGGGAAAATTACCGTCCGCGGCCGATTTGCATGCACGCGAGCGCAAACACGGTGAGCGCGACCGCCATCAGCGCGCGGCCAAAGGTGTTCCAAAGCAACCGCCGCAGCGGGGTGGGCGCCACGCTTTTGCGCTGCGCCGCGCTTTGGGTCAAAAACCGAAGCAGCACGTCCTCGTTTTTGAGCGGACGGCGCAGCGCGAACCACGCGAGCACCGGGCGCGCCTCCGATTCATGCAGATCGCGGCAGCCCGCCGGGCGGTTCTGGTACCACATCTCGCCCGCAAAAAACACGCGCCTTTTCGTCACGCGGCACCCGAGCAGCCGCCGCAGCACATACACCTGCGTGCCCGGCTCCAGCGTGTCGCCGCCCGGTGCGTCGCGCAGCAGCACCAGCCGGCCGCCGCTCAGCCGCAGCTCCTGCGGCGCCGGTTGGTACACGTCGGTGAAAAACACCGTTTGATCGGCCATGGTTTGCTCTGCCTGCATGTGCATGTTTTGCGTCCCCGCTTTCCTGTTTTTTGCACGGATCCGATATCCGAATCTTAGCATAATCCAATTGGGGCGTGCGCGCAAGCCGGGTTTTGTAAAATTTGTGTTTGAATTTTGTAAAACGGCGTGCTCAGCGCACTTCGCCGGGCGCGGGATACATCGGCTCGCGCAGCACCACGCGCCGCACCGCCGCCACATAGAACAGCATGGTGGCGGAATACCACGGCGAGCCGCCGGTGAATTCCCCGGTGAACGGATCCATATCCTGCCCAAACGGCGTGTCGGAGCGCGTCACGGCGTCGAGCCAGGCGCGCATCTCGTCCTCCAGCTCCGCGCCGAAGCCGTAAAAGTCCATCCAGCGCAGCGAGCGCTCCGCAGTGAGGCCCATGGAAAAATAGCCCCAGTCGTTGCGGTCGATGCGCTTTTGGAACAGCGGGTCGTTCGCCGCCAGCGACGGGAACGGATATTTCGTCCAGAATTCGTCGGGGTTCATCAGATGCTTGCGGAAAATGCGCGCCGCGTCGGCCGCATTGAAGTAGTGCGCCGCAAACAGGTTCGTGATTGAAATGGACTTGCAGCGGCGCTGCACGCCGTTGCGGTCGGCATCGTAATAAAAATCCGTTTCCGGGTCGTAGCACATGGCGTCGAGCGCGGCGCGCACCTGCTCCGCTTCACTGCGCCAGCGCGGCGCTTCCTCCGGCTTGCCCAGCGCGTCGGCCATGTCGGCCAGCGCGGTGAGCGTGTCGTAGAACACGGCGTTGATGTCGGGGGCAAAAATCGGCAGCTCGGGGTTTTTGTTGCACATGCGCGCGTCGGAGCCGGGGGTGTCGCTCGGAATGCCCGCCAGCCGCACGCTGTTGTCATGGCCGGTGTCGAACACGCAGAACAGCTCCACTAGCCCCTTGCCCAGGGTCATGCGGTGCGCGCGCAGCCAGTCCACCCAGCGCGCGCAGCCGTCGTAGGCGCGCGCCAGCAGCCGGTCGTCGTGGTTGAGCTGCGCCGCCTCGAAGCACAGCCGCGCAAACGCCACGCACTCCTGCAACTGCCCGTAGCCCACCAGCGAACCGTAGCCCTTCACGCTCGGGTTCGATTCATCGAGCACAAAGCAGGGCAACTGGCCGTCGGGCTTTTGATTGTCCAAAAACAGCTCGACCGCCGCGCGCGCCACATAGGCCATTTCGGGGCAGAGCTGCGCCCACAGCACCGAATCGTACACATGCTCGAGCCACACGCCCGGGTAGGTGTTCGAGATCAAAAACAGCGGCTCCGGGTGGCCGGGAAACGATTTGATATTCACGTTTTGAATATGGTCAAGCACATCGTGGTATTTATTTATAATTTCCCATTTTGTACACATCTGTACATTTCCCCCTCCTGCGGCGAATGGCCGCAATTTCCACTTTTATTATAATGAAACGGGCCGTCAAAGTCAAGGCGTGACATCCAAATTTCTATTTTTACAGTTCAAAAAGCGCCCGGGCCGCGCAGCACGCACGCACCCGGACGCACACGGAGTTTTGGGGAACTTGGGAGTTGGGTTCAGGAATCGCAGCTGCACGCGCCGCATTCGTCGGAATCCATGCGCGGCGGGAAGAACTCCCCGGTGGGGAAGTCGATCTTGCTGAACATTTCGCAGGGGTTCTCGGTGGTGTTCACGCACTCTTTTTCGGGAATGCAGAAGTCGTAGGCCGGAATGAGCATCTGCACGTCGCGCACCAGCTGCACAATGGAGAACACGCCGATGGTGGCAAGCACCACGGTGGCGCATTCCACCTGATCAAACGTGCCGCCGAACGCGCTGCGAATGCTCTCGGGAATGCCGCACGCGCAGCAGCTGCCGCAGCACTTGGGGTCGCACAGCCGCGCCGAAAGCCCAATGGGGTCGGCCACCTGCACGATCGCCTTGGGGCTGGTGCTGCGCCCCGGCCCCTCGCCGGCGCACTCGGAGGTGTACACCTTTACGCTGCCGCAGCTGCCGTATAGGATCACTTTTTTGTTGAACACCGCCACGCCGCTCACGTTTTGCGCCGGAACCATCGGCGAGGTCACGGCTTCGAGCGTGACCCGGAAAAACATGGTGAGGTCCACGCTGTAGAATCCGCGGTTGAAGGTGACGGGCTCCATGTCTAAGTAAGTGGTGATCACCTGCGCTTTTTTGATGCGCACGCTGCGCGCCTGATTGATTACCGTTTGGTCGCTGTCGGGAAAATACACCCGCAGGTCTTCCAAACAATCCTTGCTGCTGCACGAATCGTAGATG
>CAKUME010000196.1 GCA_934667575.1 uncultured Eubacteriales bacterium
CTGTGGATGCGGCTCCGTTGAGGACGACGATAAGTAATAATTCCGCCGTGCGTCCGGTTGGACAGACGATGAAATAACAATGAAAAAATGCAGCCGAGGCCATGTGCTTCGGCTGCATTTTGCTTTGTGCGCCCCCAAACATACAAAAGGCTTGGAAAGGTACAGAACGAAAAAGCTCCGGGTACGCAGACAAACTGCATACCCGGAGCTTGGGTGCGGCGTGACGTTAAAATAACGTGCAGCCCATATTCTTAAACAGTTGAATCTTTTCGCGCAGCTGCGCTTCGGTGACTTTGTATTTTGCCGCAAAGCACGTCAGACACAAAAATTCTTCTGCGCCGCGGTTCACTAACCGCTTGTAAATACCCACCTCGTCGTGTGTCAGCGGGCGGCCGCATTGCTTGCAGGTGCTCATTTCATCGGAACCAGCTTGGCGCGGTAGAGGCGGCAGTCGTGCGCCGGAATGGTGACGCGGAAGATTTCGTTGAACTTGCCGACCGGTTCGCCGGTGAACAAGTCGGTGAGCTCAAAGCCGTATTTGCTGGCCTCCGGCAGACCGATGCTGTACATATTCTGGTTGATATGACGCGGATCGTCGCTCCAGTTGAAGAGACCGAACGCGTAGTCGCCGTTTGCCAGATGGCGGAACAGCTTCATTTCGTCGCGGAACCGCTCCGGATGATTGTCGGAATCGAACACCGGCACAAACGGCGGACGGCAGTCTTCGTCCTGGTCGAGCTCCAGCAGCGCCTTGTTGGTGAGCAGCGCCTTGTTTTCGGGCGTGAGCGTGCGCACGTCGGCACCGATCATCAGCGGAGCGCCGTAGAAGCACCACAGCGCGAAGTGCATCCGGTATTCGGTGTCGGTACAGCCCTTGCCGAAGCCGATGTTCCCTTTACCGTGCAGGCCGGTGATGAGCATATCGATATCGTTAAAGCAGCCCGGGCCCGTATACGGCAGCTTGAGCAGCTGGCTCACCGCGATGTCGCGCATCGATTCATAGGTATCGGTAATGTCGCCGGTGGAGCGATACAGGTGCGCGCCGGTGGAGCGGATCCAGGTTTCCACATGCTCCATGCCCCAGTTGCATGCCGAAAACACAATGTCGCGTCCGGTGGCCTTGAGCGCCATGCTCATGCGGTTGTAGAGCATCTGGCCCGCGATCTCGCCCGGCTTGTAGCAATTGTCATATTTGAGGTAGTCAACGCCCACCGACGCAAAATACTGCGCATCGTCAAACTCATGCCCCAAGCTCGCCGGATATCCGGCGCAGGTCAGCGTGCCGTCGCAGGAATACATGCCGAACTTCAGCCCCTTGCTGTGCACATAGTCGGCCACATATTTCATCCCGTGCGGGAACTTGGTGTGGCTGGCCACGAGCATGCCGTGCTCGTCGCGCTCGCGCTCTGCCCAGCAGTCGTCGATCACCAGGTACTCATAGCCCGCGTCGCGCAGCCCCTCGGCCACCATCGCGTCGGCGGTTTCCATGATCATTTGCTCGTTGATGTTCTCGGTAAACGTGTTCCAGGAATTCCATCCCATGGGCGGTTTTTTCACGATCATTTTGCTGATACACTCCTTTGTTTTTCGCGGGAAAATGCCCGCAGATTTCACTTTCATTATAGATAAAAATACCGCGGATGAAAAGTGCTTCATGGTGCCTTTTGTGGGTAATTATGTTGCAATTTTGAATTTTTATCGGAAAGGCTTGCAATCCGCACGCGGCTTGTGCTATACTTATCTGGCAATGAAAGGATGCGAGAGCCATGGATGCGTTGCGGGTTTGGCATTTTGGACGCGAAGACTGTCGGCCGGGCCACGCGTTCGGTCCTGCGGTGCGTAATCATTTTTTGATTCACTATATCTGCGCGGGCAGGGGCACGTTCATTTGCGAAGGGCGCACCTATGAGCTGGCGGCCGGTCAGGCTTTTTTGATCGAGCCGCATGTGGTCACCGAATACCGTGCCGACCATGCCGATCCGTGGCGCTATGCATGGATTGGGTTTGCCGGCGCCGCCGCGCCGGAGCTGATGGCGTGGGTACGGGCATCGAGCGCACAGCCGGTGCTCACCGCGACCGACCCCGTGCGCGCAATGGCGGCGCTCGACCGCATGGCGAGCTGCGCGGCGCGCGAAACCGGTCGGGAGTTGGCCATGCTGGGGTGTTTGATGGATTTTTTGTCGGCGATGCAGGGCAACGCGGTTCCGCGCCACACGGCCGACGAACCGTCCTATCTCACCGATGCGGCGCGCTACATCGCTCAAAACTACTCCTATCCCATCACCGTTGCCGAAATTGCCGCACATGCCAACGTAAGCCGTTCCTGCCTGTTTCGGGCGTTTAAGACGGCGCACGGCTGTTCGGTGCAGGACTATCTGCTGCGCATCCGGCTGAGCGCCGCGTCGGAGCTGCTTTGCACCACCGCGCTCTCGGTGACGGAGATCGCCTATTCGTGCGGTTTTTCCGACGCCAACTATTTCTCTAAAATTTTTCTCAAAAAGAAAAACATGTCGCCGTCGCACTACCGGCAGCTCAACCGCACCGGCGACTTTTCCTATGCATCAAGCGGACAGAGCTGATTTTTGATTTTTTATGAATGTGGGAAGGGTTCACAAGTGAAAACGGTTATGATTGCCATTCGCAAATGGCTGAAAAAATGGTGGGGAATTTTTCCGATTTCAATTTTTGTCGCGGCACTGCTGGTGGTGCTGGGGCTGCTGATCTTCAAGGGCTGGCACCTGCGCAGCATTCCGCTGATGGTCATGATCTGGTTCGGCATTGTGTCGGTGGGGCTGTTTGGCCTCTGGCTCCAGTTCCGGCTCAAAAAGGTTTTTAGCGTGCGCGCCTATATTTGGTGGCTCAACATCAAAATGTTCCTGCCGCTGCTCATGGTGTCGCTAACGGTGAGCGGTGCGTTTTTCAGCCTGCTCTATTTCACCCCCGAGCACAAGGGAACCTATCGCAACGAACAGGTTGTGGTGGCCGAGCCGTCGTTTTTGGGGCTGTGTGTATATTATTATGATTACGAAAACGCGGTTTTTCGCGGCAAAGAGCTTGCCAGCGAATACTACTCCTCCTACAAGCGCAATCAGAACCTTTCGAGCACCGCGCCCAGCCGCCCCTCCTACGATTATCCCTATGACTACCCCTACGATTACAACAACGGATACGGGTATGATTATAACTATAATTACAACTACGATTATAATTATAACAACGGCTATCGTTACGGGTACGATTACAACACGACCTATACATACCCATACACCAACTAAATCAGTATCGATGCGCTTCGCCTTTTGGCGGGGCGCTTTTTTGCAGCCTGCCTGAGCGCCGGGCGGCGCGTTTATGCATAATAAAAATTATAATAAACGACGCATTTTTTTGGAAAACCACTTGTTTTTGACGCGCGGATGTGATAAAATATAATT
>CAKUME010000197.1 GCA_934667575.1 uncultured Eubacteriales bacterium
TGCCCCAGGCGCACCATGCGCGCCGCAAGCTCCTCCACCACGACCTCCACGCCGCCTTCCCGCGAAGGAATGCGTTTGTGCCCCAGCATGGCAATATGCAATTGCCGCTCCGCCTCTCCCAACGCTTTGGAACCCCTTTCGTCCATGCTCATCCCTCTTTTTTCGGATATGCCGTCACTGCGGCGCAAGCAGCTGCCGCGCGCACTGCGCCATGCGCACGAGCGCTTCGCGCCCCGCCTTTTTTTGAATCCATTCGCAGGCCGCTCCGAGCTGCGGTGCGCGCGCGCCGGTGTTATGGCAATCGGAGCCGAGCAGATGCACTTCGCCGCGCGCGAGCTGCCGCAGCACCGTGCCCCGCGTCCACCGGTTGACAAAGTAGCCCGCATTGCACTGAATCCGCACATCGTTTTCCAGCAGCCGCGCCACCGTGTCCCGCCTTTGCAGCGACCGATACCGCTCCATGTGCGCGATCACCACCGTGATCTCGCCCGCGCCGGCCAAATACTGCACTTCCTGCATCATATAGTCCGACCAACGGCAAACCGGCATTTCCAGCAGCAGCGCCGTGCTGTTTTCAAGGCAAAGCGCACGAATGGACGCCAAATGGCTGATGCCCTTGTAGTAATGCACCTCGGCGCCCAGCCGAAACGGCGGCAGCTCCGGCGTCCAAACTTGGCGCAGCGCCTGCGCCGCCGCTGCCCGACGCTGCAAAAAACGCTCCGGCGACTCGCGGTCGGCATAAAAATGCGGCGTGGCGGCCATCAGCGCCGCGCCCTGCGCCGCCAGCATTTGCAGCATTGCGCGGCTTTCGTCGGTGCTTTTGCTGCCGTCGTCCATTCCGGGCAATATATGGCTGTGAAAATCGATCATGGCAACCTCACCTCTGCGCGCCGCCCGGCTCAGATCACACCGTTGGCGCGGTAGTCGTGCCGGTGCTTTTTGTACGAAGTGCTAACGCTCTCCGCCAGATTCATCACACAGCCCAGAATATGTACCTCCGACAGCTTCAGCTGCCGCACGCAGGCGGCCAGCTCGGCCTTTTCGGTGTAATCTTCCCG
The DNA here is from genome assembly GCA_934667575.1 of uncultured Eubacteriales bacterium. Classification (GTDB taxonomy): domain Bacteria; phylum Bacillota; class Clostridia; order Oscillospirales; family Acutalibacteraceae; genus RGIG4076. The sequence continues at coordinate 1,059 of CAKUME010000197.1, forward strand.
AATCACCAGCAGCATGCCCGTGAGCATGCCCGACACCGCCAGTGCATCCGTGACCGCGGTGACGGGCGGCAGATCCAGAATAATAAAATCATATTGCTCCGCCAGCGTTTGCAGCGCACGCGCCATTTTGCGGGAGCTGAGCAGCTCCGACGGGTTGGGCGGCAGCGTGCCGGAGGGCATCACCTGAAACTGCTCGAGCGATTTCACCTGTCGAATGCAGTGCTCTGCCGGGTGCAGCCCCTGCAAATAGTCCGTGAGCCCGGGCGCACTGTGGTATCCGAATTTTTTTGCGATCGAGGGCAGCCGCAGGTCGGCATCGATCAGCAGCACCCGTTTGCCGTCTTCCGCCAGCATCGCGCCCAAATTGATCGCCGTGGTGCTCTTGCCTTCGCCGGGAATGGAGCTGGTCACGCCCAAAACGGCGCACCGCCCCTCGGCGGAGTCCGGCAGCACAAAGTTCAGGTTGGTGCGCAGAATTTTATACTGTTCTCGGGCGGCAAACGTCATGCGCTGCGAAAGCTGCCGAAAATTGATCGCCTCCAGCGGTTTCTTTCTCTTTTTGGCTCCGATCATTCCGCAGTGCCCCCCTTTCGCTTGGCATAACGCGCCGAATTATAGTAGCCGTATTTGCTGTCGTGCGATTCCAGCAGATTCGGCACCTCGGCCAGCACCGGAAAATCGTAGGTGGAAAGCACATAGTCTCCGCTGTGAACGGTGTTGTCCAGCAGCGCCAGCACGGCCACCACCGCAGCCGACAGCACTGCGCCGATCACCAACCCCAGCGCGGTGCAGAGCTTCACACTGGGCGACGCTTTTTTCAGATTCAGGGTGCTCGGGTCGATCACTTCCATCGACGCGCCGCGCATCACCGCTTCAATGCGCTCCGGCAGCACCTTGGCCACTGCGTTGGCAATATCGTTGGCCTCATAGGGGTCGCGCGATGTCACCGTGACCCGCAGCACCTCCGTGTTGCTTTCGGAACCGGCCCGAATCTGCTTTTGAATTTCCTCATAGGTATACGGCACATTCGCCTCGCGGATAATGGCTTCCATGGTGGTGCGATTATTCAGGATCACCACGGACGTTTTCACGATGCTCTGCGCCGCGCTGAGCTCGGAGGAGCTGATGTTCGCCTGCTCTGCGCCGATGTTCACATAAAGCAGCACCGAAGATTCATATTTGGGCGGCAGAATCATTGTGGAAAGCAGCAGCCCCAGCAGCGCGCCCACCACCGCCGACAGCGCAATCGCCCAGATCCGGCGCACCAGGCTTCGCCCAATGTGTGCCAGATCTATCACGAAATAGTCCGTTTCGTTTCCTTTTGCCATGCTTTTTCCACTGCTCCTTTTTTGGTTATTCCATTAAAAAAACAAAATATTAAGTGTTTACTAACTTTTTATTATACTCGTTATTCTTCCAGAAGTCAACAAATAATTACCCAAAAATGGTCCAGTCGAGCAGATTCTGCAAATCATGCAGACCGCGCATTTTTCACGTTGTTTGCAACTTAATATTTACTTTTATACTTTATTTAATTTATTTGTAATCAAAATATTGACATTTCGGCACATTGGATGTATAATATAGCATGGTTGCAATATGAAATGAAATCGGGCGCCTTCGTAAGCGGCAGCGAGCACGCCGTTTTTTATTCCATGTGCGCAACAAAATGTTTCATTTAAGAGAAAAGGAGCGGAAATTTGCAACATGATTGAACTAACTGTAACGGAACAAACCGCAGCCAACCAAGCCACGCAGTATGTGCTGCCCCCCAACACGCTGCTGCTGGGCGCAACCGGCGACCACGACGCCAACCGCATTCACCTCACGGTGCCCCAAAGCTGGAGTGCCAAAACGGTGCGGCTCGTGGTGGTGCCGGGCGGCATTTTGTCGGCCGCAGTGGGCTATCTGGTGGATTCGGACGGCATTCTGCCGGTGTCGGCCGCCATGACCGCAGCACGGCGCGGCATGATGATGGTGGAAGCACTGGGCGCAGACGGATATGCGGCGCATTCCACCACCGCGGAATACCGCTGCCACCCGCACCCCGAAGCCGATGCGGAAGCCGCCGCACAAACGCCGTCGGAATATCAGCAGTTGCTTGCCGCGATTCCGGCCGGCGGCACAGCCGGACAACTGCTCATGAAAAAAACGGATCGAACGCGTGACACGGCGTGGGGCACCGTCCGGCTGGCCGACCTGACGGACGACGACGCGCACCGCACGGTGAGCGACGCCGAAAAGGCGCAGTGGAACCGCGCGGCCACGATCGGCGCCTACACGGCCGGAACTGGCATCGCCATCAGCGCCGACGGCGTGATCTCGCTCGCCGTTGATAGCGGGGAGGGGGT
>CAKUME010000198.1 GCA_934667575.1 uncultured Eubacteriales bacterium
GCTGCGAGCCCTCGCCCCTGCTGCGCCCCGACCGATGCATCCGCATGCGCAGCGGCGCGCTGGTGGAAGAAGAATGAGCATTTTCCGCCGCGCCCGCCCGGCGCAAAATGCGCGGGGCCTCAACACTCATCTCAACGAAAAGGAGCGGCGCCATGAACCCATTCCCGCGAATCCGGCGTTCCCGACCGGTTCGGGTGATCGAAGGAATGATTGCGTGTTTTTTTGAGCACCAGCTGTCGCGCGCGGCGGCGGCATGGTCGTTTTTTCTGATCTTGTCGATCTTTCCGTTTTTCATCTGCCTGAGCGCGCTGCTGAGCGCGTTTCACTTGGATTTTCCGAACCTGATTGCGGCGGCGGGGCGCATTCTGCCCACGGCGGCCGCGCAGTTTTTGGAGGAATACCTCAACTATGTGACCACCGAAAATTCCGCCGCCATGCTCACCGCGGGCGCGTTGATGATGGCCACCTCGGCCTCGGCGGCGTTTCGCACCATTTTGAATATCACGGGCGAAGTGTATGGCAAAATGCGCTACAAGCAGATCATCAGCTGGATCTCGAGCTTTTTGTATGCGTTTTTGTTTTTGCTTGCGGTGTATGTGTGCATTGTGGTGCAGGTGTTCGGCAGCGCGCTGGTGCGGCTGATCGGGCGCTATATTCTCATCCGCCCCGAGATCTATCGTTTGCTGCAGCTGCGCTATCCGGTGATCGCGGTGTTCATTTTCGTGATTCTCTACGGATTGTATCGCCTCACCGTGCCGCGCCGCCGGCCGCGCTATCCGGTTTGGCTGGGCGCGCTGGGCGGTGCGGCGGCGTTTATGGTGGTGGGCGTGGTGTATTCCGCGCTGATCGACCTTTCGGCCAAATATTCGCTGGTCTACGGTTCGTTGGCATCGGTGGTGGTGCTGATGATGTGGGTGTATACCTGCAGCTATGTTATTTTTGCCGGCGCGGCGCTCAACTTCAGCTTTGCGGGCGTTTGCGGCACGCGCGGCAGCGCAAAAGGAGGCGCGCGCTGATGTATATTCATTTGGGGCAGGACACGGTGGTGCGCAGCGGAGAGCTGCTCGGCATTTTTGATCTGGACCGCACCACGGTGTCGCGCGCCACGCGCGATTTTTTGGCCGAAGCCACCGCGCGCGGCGAAGTGGTGAACGTGACGGCCGAGCTGCCCAAATCGTTCGTGGTCACCGCGGCGCGCGGCGGCACGCGGCGCGTGTTCATTTCGCAGCTGGGCCCCGCCACGCTCAGCCGGCGCGCCATGGATAAATAACCCCCACAACACAAAAAGAGGAGCCGATGCATCATGAAGAAAAAAAACGCGCCGACCCGATGCCCCTATTGCGGCAAGGCGATTCACTATATCTCTCTTTGGGGCAGCAAGCGCAATGATTACGGCTGCTGCCCCCACTGCGGCGGCATTTATGCGGTCGCCTATTCTCCGCTGGCCTATCTGCTCACCGCCGCGGTGGCGGTGCTGTTTGCGGTGCTGTTTGCGTTCCATTATCTGGCCAACAAAACGCTGCCGGGTGCGGGCGAGCTGGCCGTTTGCGCGCTGGCGGCTGTGGCGGTCTATTTTGTGCTGCCGCTGGCCATAGTGCCGCGCCGGTGCAAAATCAACGGCCTGCTGGGCGGGTTCCCCGACGAAACGTTTATGCCGCCCCCGCCGGTGCGCCGCCGCAGCACCCCCGGCGACGACGACGCCGTTACCGAGGAGATCCATCTGGATTTTGCGGGCGAAGGCCGGCATGCGGCCAAGCGGGGCACGCGCGTATGACCGCACAAAAACAAAAAAAGCCGCCGTTTTATGATGCGGTGATGCGTTCGGCGCAGCCGCGCACGTTTTTTCGGCTGCCGCAGTGCCCGGTTTGCGGCACGCAGCTGCGCTACCGCCGGGTGGTGGCGCGCCTGCCGGTGTTCACCGAGCGCTGCAATCACTGCGGCGCGCCGCTGCGCTGCCGGGCGGGGCTGCGCAGCGCGGTGCTCGCGCTGGTGCTGGTGGCGCTGGCCTGTGGGCTCACCGCGCTGCTGGCTCACATTACCGATCGGCTGCTCCCCATCGTGTTTTTCACGCTGCTGCTTGTGATCGCGGCCTATTTTTTGTGGCCGCTCACGCTGCACAGCGGCGTGCCCAAGCGAAAAAAATAAATTTTTTTTGTTTGGCAAAAACCTGATTTTGTGCTATAATATTATTTAGATATTTTTTGATTTGTTAACGGAGGGTTTCACTTGGATACGTTACCGACCACCCATACCGACGCCGAATACGGCGCCAATCAAATTCAGGTGCTCGAAGGGCTGGAGGCCGTGCGCAAGCGTCCCGGCATGTACATTGGTTCCACCGGCCCGCGCGGGCTGCATCATCTGGTTTATGAGATCGTGGACAACTCCATCGACGAAGCGCTCGCAGGCTACTGCACCAAAATCGACGTGGTCATCCTGCCGGGCAATGTGATCAGCGTGCTCGACAACGGCCGCGGCATTCCGGTGGGCATTCAGGAAAAAACCGGCATGTCGGCGCTCACCGTGGTGTTCACCATTCTGCACGCGGGCGGCAAGTTCGGCGGCGGGGGCTACAAAGTGTCCGGCGGTCTGCACGGCGTGGGCGCGTCGGTGGTCAACGCGCTGAGCGAATGGCTTGACGTGGAGGTTTACCACGAAGGCAAAATCTATCACCAGCGCTACGAGCGCGGCAACGCGGTGACGGAGCTCGAAGTGACCGGCACCACCGACCGCACCGGCACCCATGTTACCTTTCGGCCCGACGGCGAGATTTTTACCGAAACGCTGGAATACGATTACGACACGCTCGCCCAGCGCCTGCGTGAACAGGCGTTTTTGAACGCGGGCATCCACATTGAGCTGCGTGATGAGCGCGACCCCGACCACATCCGGCAGGAAAACTACTGCTATGAGGGCGGGCTTTCGAGCTACGTGGATTACATTCACAAGAAAAAGGGCCTGGAGGTGCTGCACCCCGACGTGCTGCACTTTGAAGCCGAAGCGGCCGACCACAACGCCACCGCCGAGATCGCAATGCAGTATAACGACAGCTACAACGAGCTGATCATCTCGTTTGCGAACAACATTCACACCACCGACGGCGGCACCCACGAAGACGGCTTTAAGCGTGCGCTCACCCGCGTGCTCAACGATTACGCGCACAAATACGGCATCCTCAAGGACAACGACAAAAACCTCAGCGGCGAGGACGTGCGCGAGGGGCTCACCGCGATTATCAGCGTGAAGCTCAAAGAGGCGCAGTTTGAAGGCCAAACCAAGGCGCGGCTGGGCAACACCGAGATCCGCACGCTGGTGGACCGCACGCTCACCGACAAGCTCACCACCTATCTGGAAGAGAACCCCGCCACCGCGCGCGCGATTTTGGACAAATCGCTCACGGCTGCCCG
>CAKUME010000199.1 GCA_934667575.1 uncultured Eubacteriales bacterium
GACTGGCGCAGCTCAAAGCGCTTTTGTTTTTTGTCGTATACCAGCGCATAAGCAACGGTTTCGCCCATGTAAAGCGACGGCAGATTTGAGCCGGCCTTGCCGGTTTGCGTCAGCTTGTAGCCCTGCGCCGAAAGCACGCCGTCCAGGCGCTCGGTGATCATATCCAGTGCCTTTTGTTCCAATTGTAGTCCACTCCTTATATCTCCGGCTGTGCGCCGGCGAAATCCAACCATTATTTATATATGATATCATGTTCCGGGGAAAAGCACAACCCCTTTTTTGATTCCGGGCGAATTTTTTTTGCGAAGGCGTTGCAGTCCGCGCCGTTTTATGGTATGATTATTATTGTTTATACGCTGCGGAGTCCTGCGGGGCGGCGGCGCAGCATAATCCTTATTATATGATAATCATGTTGATTTTACAAAGGACGGATGATCGATCATGAAAAAGTTGCAGGTTGCGGTGCTGTTCGGCGGCGTTTCGTCGGAGCACGAGGTGTCGCGCCGGTCGGCGTGCGCGGTGATGGCGCATCTGGATCCCGAAAAATACGAGCTGCTGCGCGTGGGCATTACCAAAAAAGGCGAGTGGCTGCTCTTTGGCGGCGACAACACGCAGATTCCGAACGGCGAATGGGAACGGCACGCCGACAACGTGCCCTGCCAGTTTTCGCTGGATCCGCACAAGCCGGGGCTGCTGCTGCCCGCACAGGGGCGCACGCTGCCGGTGGACGTGGTGTTCCCGGTGCTGCACGGCAAAAACGGCGAGGACGGCACGGTGCAGGGTCTGCTCGAGCTGGCGCATCTGCCCTATGTAGGCTGCGGCGTGCTGGCATCGTCGGTGTGCATGGATAAGGCGGTCACGAATATGCTGCTCGCGCAAAACGGCATTGCCGAAGCGAAATTCGTGTGGTTTTATTCGGCCGATTACAAAAAAGAACCCGCGCCGATCGAGCGTGAAATTGCCGAGAAACTGGGCTATCCGGTGTTCGTGAAGCCCGCCAACGCCGGGTCGTCGGTGGGCGTGAGCAAGGCGCACGCGCCGGCGGAGCTTGCGCAAGCCATTGCGGTGGCCGCGCATGAGGACGGCCGCGTGGTGGTGGAAGAAGCCATTGACGGCCGCGAGGTGGAGTGCGCAGTGCTGGGCAACAACGAGCCGGTCGCTTCGGTAGTGGGCGAAATTCTGCCCACGGTGGAATTTTACACTTACGACGCCAAATACGCCGACGCGAGCTCCAAGCTGGCGATTCCGGCCGAGCTGCCCGCCGAAACGGCCGAAACCATCCGCCGCACGGCCGTGCAGGCCTACCGGATGCTTGGCTGCACGGGGCTGTCGCGTGTGGACTTTTTCGTGCGCCGCAGCGACGGTGCGGTGCTGCTCAACGAGCTGAACACCCTGCCGGGCTTTACCGCCATCAGCATGTATCCCAAGCTGTTTGAGGCGTCAGGCGTGCCGTTTGAGGCGCTCACCGACCGGCTGATCGCGTTGGCACAGGAGCGCTTTGCGGCATCGCAAGGGGAGGTGCACGCATGAACAACCGGCCCATCGGCGTGTTCGACAGCGGTCTGGGCGGCTTGACCGCCGTGAAGCAGCTGCACCGTCTGCTGCCGCACGAAAGCATCGTTTATTTCGGCGACACCGGCCGCGTGCCCTATGGCTCGCGCAGCCGGGCGCTGCTGCGGCAATACGCCCGGCAGGATATGGAGTTTTTGCTTCGGCATCACGTCAAAATGGTCATTGCCGCCTGCGGCACCGTGAGCTCCACGGCGTCGGACATTGGCGATGCCCTTCCGGTGCCGTTCACCGGCACGGTGAATCCCTCGGCGGAGGCCGCCGTGCGCGCGTCGCGCAGCGGGCGGATCGGTGTGATCGCCACGGCGGCTACCATTGCCAGCCATGCGTTCCGCGACCGGATCTTGGCGCTGCGGCCCGACGCGGTGGTAACACAGCAGGCGTGCCCGCTGCTGGTGCCGCTGGTGGAAGGCGGCTTTACCGCGCCAGATGAGCCGGTTACGCGCATGGTGCTGGAGCGCTATCTGGCGCCCATGCGCGATGCGCAGGTGGATACGCTGATTTTGGCGTGCACGCACTACCCGATCATTGCGCCCGCCATTGCGCAGGTGATTGGCAGCGGCGTTGCGCTGATTGATTCGGGCGCCGCGGCCGCACAATGGACGGCCGATCTGCTCGACCGCATGAATCTGCGCGCCGACCGCACGGAAAAGGGTGCGACGGAATATTATGTTACCGATTTGGTGCAGGGGTTTGCGCAGATTGGCAGCATTTTTCTCGGCGAAGCGCTCACCGACGTTTCGCATGTGGACGTGAGCGCGCTGTGACGGGAGGACGGAATATGAAACGCATTCCTTGCGCGCTGACCGTGACCGGGCGGCAAAAGCGGCCCGACGGGCTGGACGAGCAGGTGTTTGAAGTGCCGGGCGCATGGTCCGCGCAGGACGACGTGATCTATTTGGTCTATGACGAACCGGAGGGCGCGCACGTCACGCTCAAATTCACGCCGCAGCGTGCGGTGATGCTGCGCAGCGGCGCCGCCCGCATGGAGTTTGTGCCGGGGCGCGAAACCACCTGCGCCTATGCCACCGCGGCGGGGGTGCTGCCGCTGGAAATTCGCACCACGGCGATCCGCTATCGGTTTTCGGAAGCGGGCGGCTCCGCGCGGCTGCGATATTTGCTGATGCAGCGCGGCGGCGTGATCTCCGAAAACGAGGTGCATATTCGCGCGCGCACGGTGGAGTAAATCCGCCGCTTCGCACGGCGCATTTTTAAAAAAAATAATTGACCCAAAAAGTTCAGGAGGCAGGATTTTTTATGACATCATCCATTACCGAAGCTGCGGTGCAGGGGCTGCGCGAGGCGCTGCTGAAGGCGGCGGGCCGCGCGGTGGCCGACGGCGTGTTCCCGGCGGAACCGATTCCGGCGTTTGCCATTGAGGTGCCGGCGGATCGCGCCCACGGCGATTTTGCAACCAACATTGCCATGGCGTCGGCGCGTGCGCTGCACATGGCACCGCGCAAAATTGCGGAAGCGCTCACGGCGCGGCTGGAGCTGAGCGGCACCTATTTTGACCGGTTCGAAATCGCCGGGCCGGGGTTCATTAACTTTTTCCTCACCCCGCGCTACTACGCCGACGCGATGCAGCAGATCGTCGCGCAGGGCGCATCCTATGGCCGTTCCGACTTTGGCGGCGGCAAACGCGTGCTGGTGGAATTTATCTCGGCCAACCCCACCGGCCCGATGCACATGGGCAATGCGCGCGGCGGCGCGCTGGGCGATTGTCTGGCGGCGGTGCTGGATGCGGCAGGTTTTTATGTGGAGCGCGAATTTTATGTGAACGATGCGGGCAATCAGATCGAAAAATTCGGTTTGTCGCTGAGCGTGCGCTATCAGC
>CAKUME010000200.1 GCA_934667575.1 uncultured Eubacteriales bacterium
CTTTGCAGCGGCATGCAAACCGTGGGGCTGCTTTATGAGCACGGGCAGATGAATTATTACGCCAGCATTGAGCGGCGCGACCCCACCGAGCCGATTTTGCAGCCGGATGCCGCAGGCAGCGACGATCGGCTCTATCTGCGGTCGCTGCTGCTGCTTCAGCAGTATTTGGCTTCGGGCGACGCCGAAAACGCGGTGGCCGCGCTCGAAACCTTTTACGCCTGCCCTTCGGACACGCGGCTGATCGACATTCGCGAGCGCTATTCCACACTGAAAACGCAAATTCTGCTCACGGCGCGTGACGCGGCGCCGCAGTGCACGGTGCCGCCGCTGCCGTGGTTCAGCTGCTTTGGCGGCGACCCCACCAAGCCGCTGATGGCGCTCACCGACGCGGTGCGCGCAGTGGCCGCGAGCGTGGCGGAGCAGCAGTCCACCGGCGCGCAGGACGATCAGTGCCGCCAGCTCATGGAATTTTTGCAGGCCAACTATTCCGATTCGTCGCTGTGCGCCACGGTGATCGCAGACGAATTCCGCGTGTCGGAAAAATATCTGTTCACGCTGTTCAAGAAAAAAACCGGGCATTCGCCCATCAGCTATCTGCACCACCTGCGCATGGAACGCGCCGCGGCGCTGCTCTGCGAAGGGCGCATGTCGGTGCAGCAAATCTGCGAGGCAGTGGGCATGCCGAACCTGGGCACGTTCCAAAAAGCGTTCAAGCGCGAATACGGCGTGGCCCCCAGCCGCTACCGCGATTTTGTGCGCCGCAGGGAGCGCTGAATCGGGCTGCCGAGTCTTTTCCCAAAAAACAATTCGCCCGCCGGGCTCCGAGGTTTCGGATGCCGGCGGGCGAAGCTTTTGCGGTTTTGTTTTGTCCATTCGGCCGTTTGGGAAACTAAACCCTGCGGCGGAAAAAATTAGTGCCGAATCGAAATGCCGGTGTAGTTGTAGTCATCGTCCAGGCACGTCCAGTGCACATAGCCGGAAAGCGCGACCGCGAGCACCGTGAGAAAAACCGTCCAAATCGTGTCCAGATGCCAGGATTTCAGGCAGCTCATCAGGATGACCGCGCCCCACAGCAGGCTGAACAGCACCACCAGAATGATGTGCGTGACCCGAAAGCGCAAAAACAGCATCCAAATGCCAAAAAACACCGCGGCGCCAATCAGAATGCAGAAAACCGTGTGGATCTGCGCAAAATACTTCACTGCAACCCCCACGCCCACCGCAATCAGCGCAAATTCCAGCAGCACAATGACAAATTTCCATATGGACTGCTCCACCACATCCAGCTTCATGGTATTTCTTTCCTTTCCAACTCGTTGCTTTGTTCGCTACGCAAAAGATCGGTTCTATCCCTTGGCGCATCCGTTTTACATTATATTATACGCATTTCGGTGCGGAAGTCAAGCGCGATTTGTCTCGCACTTGACAATCCGGCGCGCATCGGCTATGATTATATAAGAACCCAACCACCCGTTGTTTTTTAGGAGATTATCGATATGCGAAAAAATTTTGGCGCAAAGCCCTATACCTATCCGCAGCCGGTGCTGATTTTGGCCGCGTACGATGAAAACGGCGTGCCCGACGCCATGAACGCCGCCTGGGGCGGCATCAGCGACGGCAGCGAGCTTTCGATGTGCATCAGCGCGGGGCACAAAACCACCAAGAACATTCTGGCGCGCAAGGCGTTCACCGTGAGCATGGCGGATGTGGCCCACCTGGCCGCCTGCGACTATGTGGGCATCACTTCGGGCAATTCCGTGCCGGACAAATTTGCCCGCGCCGGATTTCACGCCGAAAAATCGGAATTTGTGGACGCGCCGCGCATTGCGGAGCTGCCCATTGCGGTGGAGTGCCGGCTCAAAAGCTACGACCCCGAAAGCGGCCGCATGGTGGGCGAAATTGTGAACGTGAGCGTGGATGAGCGCGTGCTCGACGCCGCCGGAAACGTGGATCCCGCCAAGGCGCAGCCGATCACCTTTGACCCGTTCAACAACACCTATGTGGCGCTGGGCGCCACGGTGGGCCGCGCATTCAGCGCCGGCAAAGCGCTCAAATAACCGATCTGCTTGTCTTTCGCACAAAAACGCCGGGCAGCCGCATTCCTTTGGGAATGGCCGCGCTGCCCGGCGTGATTTTTTTCTTTTTATTGGCTGATCCGGTCGATCTCCGCGAGTTCGTCGGCGGTAAAGGTCAAATTCTTCGCCGCCTGAATGTTATCCAGGATCTGGCTGGCGCGCGATGCGCCAATCAGCACGCTCGTGACCTCCGGCTGCGCCAGCAGCCAAGCCAGCGCCATTTCCGCAAGGGTTTGACCGCGCTGCGCTGCAAGATCGTTCAGCGCGGAAATTTTCGCGATCACCTCCGGGCTCAGGTCGCTTTCTTTGAGGAAGCGGCCGTCGGTGCGCACACGGCTGTCGGCGGGAATGCCGTGCAGATACCGGTCGGTGAGCCGCCCCTGCGCCAGCGGGCTGAACGTGATCAGCCCTTTGCCGGTTTCCACCACCGCCTGCTTGAGGCCGTTGTGCTCAATGGTGCGGTCCAAAATGGAATACCGGTTCTGATTGATCACAAACGGCACATGCAGCTCCGCCAAAATGGCCGTGGCCTTGGTGAGCGTGGGGCCGTCGTAGTTCGACAAACCCACATACAGCGCCTTGCCGCTTTGCACCGCCTGCGCCAGCGCGCCCATCGTTTCTTCCAGCGGGGTGTTGGGATCCATGCGATGATGATAAAAAATATCAACATAATCCAGCCCCATGCGGCGCAGGCTCTGATCCAGGCTGGCCAGCAGATATTTGCGGCTGCCCCAGTCGCCATAAGGGCCGTCCCACATGGTGTAGCCGGCCTTGGTGGAAATGATCAGCTCGTCGCGATACACCCGCAGGTCGTCGCGCAGCAGCTTGCCAAAGTTCTCCTCGGCGGCGCCGGGCTGCGGGCCGTAGTTGTTTGCAAGGTCAAAATGGGTGATGCCGTGGTCAAACGCGGTGCGGCACAGCTCCCGCATATTTTCATAGGGCGCCGTATCGCCAAAATTATGCCACAGTCCCAGCGAAAATGCGGGCAGCAAAAGTCCGCTTTGCCCGCAGCGGCGGTAGGGAATGGTTTGATAACGTGCAGCATCTGCCTGATACATGTTTAAAACGCTCCTTTACCGATTTTATTGGATTCTATTTTTTGATTACGGCATTATTATAGCATCCGCAGATCATTCTCACAATGCATTTTATTATCACCTATGTGCGGAAATTTACACTCGCGCATTGCGCGCGGCCGCCTCGGTGAGCAGCCGACGGTATTCGCTGCGCACGCGGGCCGGCTCCAGAATTTCGGCCTCCGTCCCCAATCCAAACACCCAGCCATAGAACTGCGGGCTGACCTCCACAGACAGCCAC
>CAKUME010000201.1 GCA_934667575.1 uncultured Eubacteriales bacterium
GTTTCAGGTGCCGTGGACATATATCGGCCACACGCCGGAGGAGTGGCCGCATCCGGGGCTCGACCGGCTGCGGGCCATGGGCTTTCGCACGGCGGCACTTGCGCTGAGCGACCGCTCGGTTCGCATTGACGACGCTCAACTGGCGCACGAAGCCAAGCTCGCGATGATTCTTGGCACCGAGGGCGACGGGCTATCGCCGCACACCATTGCGGGCTGCGACTACACGGTGCGCATTCCGATGGCGCACGGCGTGGATTCGCTGAATGTGGCCGCCGCAAGCGCCGTCGCATTTTGGCAGCTTTGCGCGCACGACTGAATGCGAAAGCAGCGGCGGACGTGTAGGCCGATTTGCGCGGGGAACATTGTGCTGCAACAAAAAGCTGGTTTGCGCACGATCAGCGGGCCGCATATCGATGCAAAAAACGCAAAATGCAACGCGATCGGATCCATCTTATGATTATGACCTTTCCGATATCCGTGAACCAATCGGTCAAGGCCCATTGAATAAACATATGTAAGCAAGCGCAGTGTTCGCACCATGACCGGCACAACGATGCACGGCGTTTTGATGCATAATTAAGAACCCGGCACACAAGCGGCATAAGCTGCGGTGTGTCGGGTTTTGTTGACGGAGGGAAAATTCGGTTCACAGACGGCGCATTTGGCGCATAAAAAGCAGCACGGCACCAAGGGCCGCTGCTGCGGCATACGCGAGCACCCAACCGAGGTGCGGCAGCATCGCGGCATAATTGCCCGCAAGCGCGGCACGCTCCAGCTCTACGGCATGGACAAACGGCAGCGCATTGGCTATGCTGCGGAAGGCTCCGCCGAGCAGGTCCAAGCTGAACCAAACGCCCGACAGCCACGCCGTTAGATTGGTGAACAGCGCACCGCACAGGCCGCCGACCTGTTTGACCGACAGCACACTGCCGCACAGCAGGCCGAATGCGATAAAGAACAGCGACACCGGCAGCAGCAACAGCAGCGCCGAAAAAATGGACACGGTGAACGGCAGGCCGAGCGCCAACGCCACCAGGTAGCACAGCGCGCCCTGCATGAGCGCCATGGGCAGCACCGGCAGCGCATAACCAAGAATAAAGTCGGCGGCAGTGAGCGGCGTGGTATAAAGGCGCTGCAAAAACGCGCTCTCGCGATCCTTGGCCACCAATGTGGCGGAAAACAGCGTGAGAAATGCCAAACCGAACACCGTGATCCCCGGTGTGAGCGAGGCAAGCTCAAACAGCGGAACAGGAATATTGGCCTGGATCGCGCTGAACAGCAGAAGCAAAATCAGCGGAAAACCCAATCCAAACCCGAGGTTTAGCGGGTCTCGCAGAATTTCTTTGGCGGTGCGCACCGAAAAGCTCCACAGTTTCATGCGGTTTCCCCCTTTGCCATGGCGATGAACGCCTGCTCGAACGTTTGGGCATCGGCGCGCTGCGTGAGTTCGGCCACGGTGCCCACGGCCAGCAGCCGGCCGGATTTCATCACGCCCACACGGTCGGACAGCGCCTCGACTTCTTCCAGATAGTGCGTGGTGAGCACAATAGTGGTGCGGCCGCGCAGCGCGCGAATCACGTCCCACAGCGCGCTGCGCGCCAGCACATCCAGCCCCAGTGTGGGCTCATCGAGAAAAAGCACCTGCGGTGAGCCGACCAGCGCCATGGCAATGCTCAGCCGACGCTGCCACCCGCCCGAGAGCTTGCCGGCCTTTTTCGCCCACACCTCATTCAGCCCGAACCGCTCCGCCAGCTCGGCGGACTGGGCGCGCTGCGCCGCACGGGAAAAACCGTGCGCACCGCACAGCAGCGCCAAATTTTCGGCCACCGTTAAGTTTGGCGCCACGGCGGTTTCCTGCGGCGATACGCCGATCACCCGCTTGACCGCCTCTGGTTCGGTGCAGATGCTTTTGCCGCACAGGCGCGCATCGCCTGCGGTGGGCCGGGTGAGCCCGCAAAGCATTCGAATGGTAGTGGATTTGCCTGCGCCGTTGACGCCAAGCAGCGCGAACAGCTCGCCCGGCGCCACCGTTAGGTTCAACCCGTCCACCGCCGTCAGCTTGCCGTAGCGTTTGGTCAGGTTCACGGTTTCAATCGCATTCATTTCGAGACTTCCTTTCCCGGAATCGCGTGCTGCACGCGTGCGCTTTGGTACTCCGCATCCCATAACGCACACTGAATTAAACACCGCTTGTTGCGCAACACTTGTTTCTTATCCTATACTATAACACGCAGCGGCCCAAATGTCAATGGGCACACACAAAAAAGCCCGGCCGAAGCCGAGCTTGAATGAGCAAGAGATGAAGCGATGATATCGGCAGCCCATTGAAAAAGCCGCCCGATCAGCGCGTGCAGAGTGCCAGCAGCTCCTGCACGGTGGTTTCGGCCAGGCATTCCACGGTGTCGGACGCACCATAATAGATTTTGACGCTGCCATCGGGCTCGGCGATCATGCCGCCCGGAAAAATGACATTGGTGCGGAAGCCCTCGACCTCATAAACGGCCTCCGGCGCGATCAGCGGTGTTTTGCAGATGCCGAGCACCTTGGACGGATTTTCGAGATCGAGCAGCATAATGCCTGCACAGTAGCGCTTTTGCCATTTGGATTCCCAACCGTTTTTGCCGCGTGTTTTGTCCAGATCCACGGCATGGAACAGGGTGAGCCAGCCTTTGTCGGTTTTGATCGGCGGCGCAGCCGGGCCGATTTTGTCGTTGGCAAACGGCACATCTTCCACGCCGAGCAAGAGCTCGCTTTCGCCCCAGAATTTGAGATCGGGCGAGCGCGACATCCACACATCAAAGCGGTCGCGGCCGCGGCTGTACACCGGGAACGGGCGCTCAAGGCGCACATACATGCCGTTGATTTTTTCGGGGAACAGCACCATATTGCGGTTATCGGGCACGCTCAGCGAGATGATGTCGATGCCCTCAAAGTCGCCCACAATTTTGCCCACGCCGCCGCGCGTGCCGTGCACGGTGTCCATGGCAAAGCAGATATACACCGTGCCGTCGATCTGCATCAGGCGCGGGTCATAGATTCGCTTCACTTCGCCGTCGTCCACTTTTTCGGCGTGCGTCATCGGCTCGGGGTGCGCCGTCCAATGCACGCCATCGGCGCTTTCGGCCACGCCGAGGTTCGTGCGGAACGTTCCATTTGTGAAACTGCCATAGTCGTTGCGGAACACCATTCGGTAGCCGGCCGGTGTTTTGATGACGCCGGCATTAAAAATCAGTTCGGCGCTGTAGGGGATATTTTCTTTGGAGAGAATGGGATTGAGCGCGCATCGATGAATGCACGGTGCAGACTGGAGCTCCGGCAGCATTTTGGGCATAACAATAACTTCCTTTCTTTGCAATGGAATTGGTTACACTTAGTATACCGC
>CAKUME010000202.1 GCA_934667575.1 uncultured Eubacteriales bacterium
GCAGGTGGCTTCGCGGTTGGTGAGCAGACCCATGTGTCCCAAAATGGACGGTGCCGCGCAGATGGCGCAGATGAGCTTGCCGTGGCAATATGCATCCGTGATCATTTCCTGAAGCCAGTGGCAGTGCTCCAAGTGCAGAGTGCCCGGCATTCCGCCCGGCAGCACGATCACGTCCGGATGTGTGCCCTGCACGTCGTTGATGGTGGCATCGGTGGCCACGCGGATGCCGTGCGACCCTTTGACAATGGATTCCGTCACGCCGATCATGGCGACGTTTTCGCCGGCACGGCGCAGGATATCCACCGCTGCAAGCGCTTCAATCTCTTCAAAACCGGGCGCCAAAAAAACATAAATCATAAAATCAATGCTTCCCTTCTGCTTGCGTTTTTATTGATCCATTCAATCCATTTCCAACCCAAGGTATGCACCGGCAGCGGGCGAAACGGGGGCATGGCCGGTGGCGCGCAGCCATCCGAACGGGCGCACCGCGCCGGAACCGGCAAAAAGCGGGGCGTGCTCCGGCAAACGAAATACATATTCCGCCGCGGTCGTTTGCGCCCACAGTGCCGAACACAGCTCCGCTTCCGCGGACGGAAGGCACATCCATTCCGTAATCCGCGCACGGGCTTCGTCCGAACGGACGACGGCGTAGCCACCCGGCACCCGGATGACCCGATCGCCGCAGCGGCGGGCAAAGCGCAGCGCAAACGCGGCGGCACGGCCGCTCCATTCGAGCGAATCGCCGCCGCGCAGGCAGCACCTTCGCAGCGCGCCGACCGACCGAGCGGCATGCGCGCGGAAATGCAGCGGTGCTGCGGTGCGCGCCGCAGCCGCCAGCCGATCCCGCGGGCAGGTCACTTCGCGCACGGTGAAAAACGGCACATAGCCGAGCCTTTCGTAGTAGCGCGCCAACCCGGCGTTTTCCGGCACAAGCACCGTGTAGGGCAGTCCGTTCGCGGCTGCCGCGCGGCGCACGCCTTCGAGCAACCCGGCCATTCGGCCTTGGCCGCGCAGCGCGGGGCGGGTGGCCAGCGCATATTCATACCAAACCGGCACGCGCTGCCCGAAAGCATGCAGCCGCGCGGGGATCAGGTAGGCCGCCGACTGCACGACGCCGCTTTCCGCCTGCACCATGCAGCGCACATCGGGGCGGCGCAAAAACATCCGCACCAACTCGGGCGGGTCGCCAAAGCTCTCACCCCACAGATCGATCAATTGCGGCGTCATGGCCGCCGTTGCCCAGCGAATCATTCGGCTGCCTGCGCGACCGGCGCTGCGGTGTATTTCATCACGAGCTGCGCCGGGTGATACGAGAGCTTGGCCTTGCGCAGGCCCTCGAGCCCCATATCCTCTTCGCGGTTCACGAGCGTATAGTCGGCGATGCAGTGCTGCATGAACTGCTGATTGACCACCGCGTAGGCACCGTCGTATTCCACGAGCGCTTTTTCAAAGTGCTGGTCAAAAATGCCGTCGGCAATCTCCTCGCCTGCGGCAAACGCCACCACCTTGCCATCGACACGCAGCAGCCCGGCACGCACCTGAAGCTCCTCGCGCGCGGCAAAGATGCGCCGGATCGCGGTGAGCTCCGCGGCAAAATCATCGGGATTTTCGTTGCTGCTGCACCATTCCTCCATCATCGCAACACACTCGCGCTCCTGCGCCTCGGTGGTCACGTTTTCGAATGTATAAGAATAGGTTTTTTCAAAATGCGCCACATGATTGCGCTTGCCATGGTACTTTTTGCCCGAAAGCGCCGCCAGATCGGCCACACGGTAGAGATAATCGGCACCGGCGCGATCTTCCTCCACGCGGAAGCGGCCGCCGCAGGTGCGCTGCGCCATGGGCAGAAAATGCTCCGAAAAATGGAGCACCAGCGGCTCGCCGCGGCGGCTGGCATTCTCCTCCAGCGCGCGAAGCACGGCGGCCAAATCGTCGGGGTCATCCTCCCCCACCGGGAACAGATAGCCGCCGTCCCAATGGGCGAGAAAATAGCCGTCATATTCGGCGATTTCATAGTGAAAATGATTTTGCCAGGCATAATATGTGCCGAACGCCGCCTCGCTGGCCGCGTCGCCATACCGCCGGAGCAGCGGCGCCGCCCAAAGACGGTCCGCCAGCTCCGGCGCATGAAAAGGAATCAAAACTTGAGCACCTCCATTACCGCGCGGAGCACCTCGTCTGCAATGGCCTCGGGGCTTTTGGGCTCTGCGCCCTGCGCGCATCCGATGCGCGTCCACGCCCAGTACTGCGCCGCATAGAGCGCGGCATTGCGGCATTGCTTGAGGTAGTCCACATGGGTTTCATGAATATCTTTTTGGGTTTCGTCGCCGTGATAGCGCTTGGCCAGCAGCTGCTGCGAAATTTCGGTTGGCATATCCAGATAAATCGTTTTGCGCGGGCGCGGCAGCCCCATCTTGTCGTATTCCAAGTCGGCCAGCCAAATCAGAAACGACTGCCACTGCGAGCGCGGCAGCTTGACCATCTGATAAATGGCGTTGGATGTGGTGTAGCGGTCGGCGAGGATCACCGTGCCTTTGCGGTAGTCCTCCGCCCACAGGCGGCGATAGCTTGCATAGCGATCCACGGAATAAAACAGCGACGCCGCATAGGCGTTCACATCCCCGGGATCGGCGCCGAACTCGCCTTTGAGATACATTTGCACCAGCACCGACGACGGCTCATCATAGTCCGGGAACGACACGTGGCGCACCGGAAGCCCGCGGGCTTGCAGCGCTTCGGTCAGCCGCGCGGTTTGCGTGGCTTTTCCGCTTCCGTCGAGTCCTTCCAGCACAATAAGGGTGGGCTGCATCGCATAAATTCCCCTTTCCAATCCATTTTATTTTTCGGGCACGGCAGCCGCCTCGGCGCGCAGCTGCGCATAGTGCGCGCGCACCTCGGCACATCGGCCGCAGCTCATTTTGCCCTCCGGGCACGCACCGCTCACGCAGCCGGGGCCGGCGGAGCCGAAAAGATGCGGGGCCACCCGAAGCACCTCGCGCAGCATTTGGTCGGCCAGTTCATGAATTTCCCACTGCGCGCGATTGCAGCAGCGATGCGCAAAAAAGTTTTGAAGCGAGCGGGTGTCCATGGTGCAGATCATTTTGGTGGTGCAGGCATTCGGCAGCACAAAGCGCGCGTCTTCGATCGCTTTTTTTTCGGCGGCACGCGGCTCCATGCCGGACTGAATGTGGCGCTCCTTGAGCAGCGCGGTCAGGTGCTCATAGTGGCGCTGATCCTCGGCCATGGCGGCCAGGTACTCCGCGCGCGCCTCGGGCACGGCGTCGATCTCGGGCGGCACCACAAACTCGAATGCCTTCTCGCGCACATAGCGCTGGCTTTGCACGCTGTAGGAG
>CAKUME010000203.1 GCA_934667575.1 uncultured Eubacteriales bacterium
CCATGAATCCGTACGGATTGATGCGGGAATAGGTGGCCATGTAGGAAATCAGACCGATGTTCGGGCCTTCCGGCGTCTCAATCGGGCACATGCGGCCATAGTGGGTGTAGTGCACGTCGCGCACTTCGAATCCGGCGCGGTCACGCGACAAGCCGCCGGGGCCCAGCGAGGAAAGGCGGCGCTTGTGCGTCAGCTCGGCCAGCGGGTTGTTCTGATCCATGAACTGCGACAGCGGCGAGGAACCGAAGAATTCTTTAATCGCCGCAAGCACTGGGCGAATGTTGATCAGCGCGTTCGGAGTCATGGAGTCGAGCTCGCTCGCCTGCAGCGTCATGCGCTCGCGAATCACGCGCTCCAAGCGCGAGAAGCCGATGCGGAACTGGTTTTGGAGCAGCTCGCCCACGCAGCGAATACGGCGGTTGCCCAAGTGGTCGATGTCGTCGGTTTCGCCCAAGCCCATCGCCAGGCAGTTCATGTAGTTGATGGTGGCAAAAATATCGTCGGTGATAATGTGGCGCGGAATCAGCTCGTCCTTGCGGGCAGTGAGCGTTTCTTTGAGCTTGTTCGTGTCGTCGCCGCATTCGTCGAGAATGTCGCACAGCACCGAGAAGCGCACCTTTTCGTTCAGCCCGCACTCCGCGTGCGCGTCAAAATCAACAAAGTCGTTCACCTCGACCATGCCGTTGGAAATCACGCGCACCGTGCGGCCGCCCTCGGTTTCCACGCTTGTGGCCGACACGCCCGCGCGCTCGATCTGCTCGGCGCGCGCCGCGGTGAGCACCTCGCCCGCGTCGGCCAGCAGCTCGCCGGTGCGCGGATCGGCAATGGGCTCGAGCAGCTTCTGGCCGGTCAGGCGGCCCGCGATGCCGAGCTTTTTGTTGTATTTATAGCGCCCCACGCGCGAAAGATCATAGCGCCGCGGGTCAAAGAACAGGTTATCGAGGTGCTGCTTGGCGCTTTCCACCGTGGGCGGCTCGCCCGGGCGCAGCTTGCGGTAAACCTCGAGCAGCGCTTCTTCGGTGTTGCGGCAGCTTTCCTTTTCGAACGACGCGCGAATGCGGTCGTCGTCGCCAAAGAAATCGAGAATTTCCTGATCGGTGCCCAGCCCCAGCGCGCGAATGAACACCGTGATCGGAATTTTGCGGTTTTTGTCGATGCGCACCCAAAACACGTCGTTCACGTCGCTCTCATACTCGAGCCACGCGCCGCGGTTCGGGATCACCGTTGCGCTGAAGAGCTCCTTGCCCGTGCGGTCGTGATCCATTTTGTAATACACGCCCGGCGAACGCACCAGCTGCGACACAATCACGCGCTCCGCGCCGTTGATCACAAACGTGCCGCTTTCGGTCATCAGCGGAAAGTCGCCCATATACACGCTGCTGTCTTTAATTTCGCCGGTTTCCTTGTTATAAAGCCGGGCGGTCACGCGCAGCGGCGCGGCATAGGTGGCATCACGCGCTTTGCACTCGGTGATGCTGTAATTCGGGGTGTCGTCCAGATGGTAGTCCACAAAGTCGAGCACGAGATTTCCGGAATAGTCGGTAATGCCGGAAACGTCGCGGAACACTTCCTTCATTCCTTCATCCAGAAACCATTGGTAAGAATTCTTCTGCACCTCAATGAGGTTTGGCATATCCAGAACTTCGTTGATCTTTGCGAAATTCATGCGGACATTCTTGCCAAGATGGGTAGGTTTGACTTGCACCATAGGCTTTATCACTCCATTCATCTATTTGCCGTTTTTTTCCGGCGGAACAAGGCCAAAAAATTTCCTTGGAGAATACTACAAAAGGGCTTGCATTTACGCGGGTTTTATGATAATATATTAAAGGCGGTAGGCATAAACCCCCAATATAATGCAGTATATTAGTATACTATATTTCGGAGGGTTTGTCAACCCTTTTTTCGTGTATTCGTAAAAAATCACGGCGGCATCCACAGGTATAATTGCAGCGGATGAAGCCGCGTTTTTTATATCAAAAAAAGGAGCATACAATATGGAAACGGAACGGATCCCGGAATATTTGGCCGCAAACGCTGCGCGCGCCGTGGCACGGCTGCATGCGCTGCCTGTGCCGCCGTCCTTTATATTTACCACGGATTTTCACGCGCACGACAATTCGTTTGTCAGCGCAGCGGTGATGAAATATCTTCATGCGCAGACCGGCGTGCACCGCGTATTTTGCGGCGGCGATTTTCCGTATGCATTCGGCGCCCCGGAGGATTGCGTGCACGACACCGAGCGGTCGCTCGACTATCTGGAAACGCTGAAACCGGAATTGGAACTGTATGTGGCGCGCGGCAATCACGATATTACCATTCGCACTTCATGGACGGAGACCACCGGTTATACGCATCCGGAAGCGGAAACGAACCGTTTGCTGATGAGCGCCAATTCGCCGGTCGCGGAGTGTCTGGCCGGGGATGTGTGCTACTATGTGAATGACCCAGAACAGCGTGTGCGCTATATCGTGGTGAACACGAGCGATTCGCAGTCGGACGACACCACGCAGTATTGGGGCGTGCATTGCAGCGTGGGGGAACGGCAGCTGCGATTTTTGGCCGAGCGTGCGCTGCACTTTGAAAACGGCGGTGCGGGCTGGAGCGTGGTCGTGTTTGGCCATGTGCCATGCAGTCGGAATATTCCCAGCAGCGAAGCGAGTCTGGCCCAGCTTGCAGAGCTGCTTGCCGCATTTCGGAATCGCCGCCCCCATCCGTATGCGAATTTTGAACATACGCAGGCCGAACTGGCCGCCTATCTCTGCGGGCACAACCATGTGGATCACGCGGCGTTGGATGACGGCGTGCTTCATGTGTCGAGCGGCGCCGAAGCATATTATTCCGACGATGTGTGGGCGCGTAAGCCCGGCACGGACACGGAAATTTTGTTCGATGTTTGTGCGCTGGACGCGCAGAACCGAACGTTATATATGGTGCGTGTGGGCGCAGGCGAAGACCGTTGCCTTCGCTATTGAATGGCCCCATTGCATTGGATGTGCATCATCCGTATCCCGGCGTTCTTGGAACGTCGGGATTTTTTATATCGATCTACCGCACATTCGTGTGCGTGTTAAAGTACGCGGCGCGAAACGCGGTGGGCGTTTCGCCCTCGTGACGCGTGAAAAAGCGAAGAAAATACTTGTAGTCCGCAAAGCCGGTCATTTCGGCAATCTGCTGCAACGTGTAGTCCGGCGAAAGCAGCAGCGTTTTGATGTGCTGCATCCGCAAGCGCACAATATATTGCTTCAGCCCGTAGCCATAGCGCGCGCGGAACAGCCGCGACAGATAGTCCTCGTTGTAGCCAAAATGCGCCGCCGCGTCGGCCGACGACACCGCGCGGTCGCGGTG
>CAKUME010000204.1 GCA_934667575.1 uncultured Eubacteriales bacterium
GAGCATGTGGTGCGCAGTTATTTCGGCGATGTTTCCAACGACCAGCGCTGCCGCCGCATGATTGTATTCATTCATGCGCACTACATGGAAAACGAGCTCTCCGCCGAGCAGGTGGCCGACTACATCGGCGTGGACAAATCGCATCTCAGCCGCCTGCTGCGCACGAAAATGAACATGACCTACATTGAATACCTCACTCAGCTGCGCATGGAGGAGGCCCGCCGCCTGCTCACCAACACCACACTGCCGGTAAAAGACGTGTGCGTGAAGGTCGGCTATCTGGATGTGTCGAGCTTCCGCAAAAAGTTCAAGGCCTATTTCAATCAAGGCGTGCTGGAAGCCCGCCGCGCTTGGCGTGCGCAGGCCGGCGGATCCCCGGCTGCCGATGAATCCGCCGCCGCAGCCTATTTTCCGCTCCGATAATCCGTGGGGCTTTTGCCAAAGTGCGCGCGAAACACCCGGCTGAAATAAAGCGCGTCGGCGTAGCCCACCTCGGCGGCAATTTCGGCCACCGGCCGCGCGGTTTCGGTGAGCAGGCGCGCGGCCTCGGCCATGCGCAGCTGCCGCTGATATTGCAGCGGCGTTTGCCCCGCATAAGCGCGGAACCGAATGCCCATGGAGCGTCCTTCCGGCCCGTGCAGCATCGCAAAGCAGGGGGCGGAGAGTGGCTGTGCCATGTGGCGGTTCAACCGCTCGGCCAGCTCCTGCATGGCGCAGTCGCGGCGCTGCATCCGGCGGGGAATTTCGCCAAACAGACACAGCATGCGCCCAGCCGCGCGTGCTTCAAATCCGGGTTCGTGCGCGCGCAGCTCGGCTTCAATCGCGCGCAGCAGCGACAGCAGCGCCGCCGTGTCCAGATTCGCACGGGCGGGCAGCAGATCGTGAACGTAGCTTTCGGCCGCGCGGCCCGAAAAATGCAGAAAATAATACAGTGTGTCGGCGCCCGCGCCATACACATAGTCCTGCATCTCATGCGGGCGATAAAGGCGAAGACCGCCGGTGGTGTGCCAATCGCAGTCCCGGCAGGTCAGCGTTCCGCGCAGCGCGAGCACCAGCTGAAAATCCGTGCGTCCGTGCGGTCGCCGGGTGCACACATCCTGCGTCAAATTGCGGTAATAACCGATATTATTCACATACAGCGGCCGCACCGACGCTCGATCGGTGCAGGTCAGCGTGCGCGCAAAGCGATGTTCCTCCATGGCAACCACTCTTTCTGCAAATCGTTTCCGGATTATTGTAGCACGGCGCCGCCGTTTCGTCAATACAAATCGTCTATATTTGTCATTTTGTCCATTCCATTTGAGCCGGAATGCGTTATACTGAAAGCAAACCGAATGCGCAGAAAGGATGGATTCAAAAATGCGTGAAGAAAATAAATTCAATGAGGGCTGGCTGTTTCATTACGGCGCCGATCCGACCCCGGCAACGCCGATCAAGGGCCCGATGTATTTGGGTGCCAAAACCAAGCGCGCACTGTATGGTTTTGCGTCGGATGATTACGACGATCGGGGCTGGGGCACGCAGCCGCTGCGCTGGGACGCCGTCACACTGCCGCACGATTATCTGATCGCCCGTGATATCTCGCCCGAGGCGAACGAAACGCTGGGGTTTTTTGAATACGGCAGCGGCTGCTACCGCAAGCATTTCCGCTTGGCACAGTCGGATGCCGACAAGCGCGTCACCGTCTATTTTGAAGGGGTGGCGTCATCGTGCAGCGTATATCTCAACGGCTGCCTGCTCGGCGAAAATTTCAGCGCATACCACCCGTTCGAGCTCGAGCTCAACGACTACGCGCGCTGGGACGGCGACAACACACTCGCAGTGCTGGTAGACGGCACCGCGCAGGAGGGCTGGTGGTATGCCGGCGCAGGCATTGTGCGCAATGTGTGGCTGCGCAAAACCGAGCTGGTTTCCATCGACCGCGACGGCATCTACGCCATGCCGCAGCCGGGGGAGAACGACGAGTGGCGAATCCCCGGCGAGCTGACACTGCGCAACGACGATGCCGCCGATCGCACCGTGGTCGTGCACACCGCCCTTTCCGACGGTACGGCGTGTGAAACCACCGTTACGCTGCCCGCCGAGCAGGTCACGACCGTCTGCCTGCCCATGCAGGTGCATGCCCCTCAGCGCTGGGATATCGATGCGCAGAATTTGTATACTTATACCGTCACGCTCCGCGAGCACGGCGCGCTGCTGGATGCCGATGCCGTGCGAATCGGATTCCGCACGGCCGAGTTTACCCGCGACGGCTTTTGGCTCAATGGCCGCCGCGTGCAGCTGCGCGGCGTTTGCTGCCATGAGGACTATGCCATTACCGGCCGCGTGATGCCCTACGCCGTTCAGGAGCTGCGCCTGCAAAAGCTCCGGGAATGCGGTGTCAACGCCTACCGCTGCGCGCATTATGAGCAAAGCGCCGACACCATGGATTTGCTCGATGAGCTCGGCTTTTTGGTTATGGCCGAAAACCGTCATTTCGAGTCTATCCCGCGTTATCTGGACTATTTTGCCGATCAGCTCCGGCGCGATCGCAACCACCCGTCGATCATCCTCTGGTCCACATCAAACGAGGAGCCGCTTCACGCGCAGCCGCAGGGAGCGCGCATCCAGCATAAGCTTGCGCAGCTGGTGCGCCGCTTCGACCCGCGCCCCATCACCTGTGCGGTGAGCAACGACCCGGTGAACGCCACCGTTTACGGGGACTGTGATGTGATCGGCGTGAACTATAACGTTGCACAGCTCGACGCCATCCGGGCGAAATATCCCGATCGGCCTATTCTGATGTCAGAATGCGTGGCCTGCGGCACCACGCGCAGTTGGTACACCAACCCAGACCCGGTGGCCAATTATCTTTCCGCCTACGATCAGCAAACCTACGATTTTGGTCAGTCGGTGGAGCAAATGGCTCAGCTGCTGGCGGACCGGCCGTATTTTGCAGGCGGATTTGTTTGGGCCGGTGCGGAGCACCGCGGCGAAGCCACTTGGCCGCGCCTGTTTTCGCAGGCCGGTCTGCTCGATGCCGGACTGCATAAAAAAGACAGCGCATGGTGCTTGCAGGCCTGCATCGACCGCGCCCGTCCGATGATTCACCTCTTGCCGCACTGGAACCATATTTCCGGGGAACCGGTGCGCGTGTGGGCATACACGAACTGCGAGGAAGCGGAGCTGTTCCTCAACGGGAAATCGCTCGGGCGTCAGCCGGTCGCGGCGATCGGGCATGCAGAATGGACGGTGCCGTTTGAACCCGGCGCACTCCACGCCGTGGGTTACCGCGATGGCCGAGCGGCGGCGGAAGACACGGTTCGCACCGCGGGCAAGCCCGTCCGCCTTGCGCTGACGCTCGAAAAC
>CAKUME010000205.1 GCA_934667575.1 uncultured Eubacteriales bacterium
GTCGTTGATGCCGATCATCAGCGACACCCAGTCCGGCTTTTGGTCAAGCACGTCGGTTTGCCACCGTGCGCGCAGATCGGAGCTGGTGTTGCCGCCCACGCCCGCGTTGATAATGTGAAAAAACTGTTCCGGATAGTACACGTTGAGCATGGTGTCGATCGTGCGCACATAGCCGTTGCCCACGCCGTCCCACAAGCCTTCGCCCACCGGGCGCTTGCGGCCGGAGTCAGTGGTGGAGTCGCCTGCAAACACAATGGTATCGCTGTTGGAAAATTTAAGCATAAGTTATCCTCCTGTTTTTGAAAAAATTCGCTGCCTACTATTATACTGATTCCGGCCGATTTGTAAAGCCCGAATCCGGCATTGCGTAAAATTTTCCGCAAGTGCGGGCGGCCGGGATTGACACGCCGCCGCCCCGGTGCTATAATGGCCTAAAATTTGGATGAATTGGGATGATGAAAAATGGAATGCAATGCATGGAAAAACAAAACCGTGTGCTTTTTGGGTGACTCGATCACCGACGGCATCGGCGTGAACCCCGCGCCGCGCTATTTTGATCTGCTTGCGGACGAGTTCGGCTTTTGCGCGCACGGCTACGGCCAGAACGGCGCGCCGTTTTACGGCCTGCTTGCGCAGGCGCAGCGCATGGAGGCGGAGCTGGGCGACCGGGTGGACGCGGTGTTTTTGTTTGCGGGTACCAACGACTTTAACGGCAGCCTCCCGCTGGGCGAGTGGTACCGCGAAAGCGAGCAGCCGGTGGTGCGGGCGCGCGATGAATCGGGCCGGGCGGTTCAAACCGAGCTGCGCCGGATGCGCGAGGCGGTGTGCACCCCCGACACGTTTCGCGGCAGCATCAACTGCGTGCTGGATTTTGTGAAGCACCGCTATGCGCGCAGGCAGATCGTGCTGATGACGCCGATCCACCGCGCCTATGCGTGCTTTGGCCCCACAAATATTCAATACGACGAGCGCTACGCCAACGGCCTGGGGCTGTATATTGACGACTACACCGCCGTGGTGCGCGAAGCGGCGCGCGTGTGGTCCACCGAGCTGATCGATTTGGAGCAGGCGAGCGGGTTGTTCCCGCGATTCGACGAAAGCGCCGTCTATTTTGCCAACGCCGCGCACGACCGGCTGCATCCCGGCCCGCTGGGGCACCAGCGCCTGGCGCGGGTGATCGCGGCCAAGCTGCCGGGCATTCCGCTGTTTTAAGCTTTGCCTTTCCGGCCCGTTCCGCTTTATGCGGCGCGGGCTTTTTTGACCGGAAAAATCGGCGTCGGGCGGATTTTTTTGCTGTTTTCGCGGCAGAAATCGCAAATCCGATTGCGTTTTGCCTTTTATGTATGCTATAATAAGGTTAATCGTCCGCTTGCTGCTCATCCAGGGTGAGCGTGTAGGCGGGCAGAAACTGCGCGACGAAGTAATCCGCTGCGCGCAAATGCATGGCTTCCACCGCCGTGCGCAGCGATTTTTCGGCGCGCGCAAAGTCGCAATTACCCATTTGCCGCTCCTCAATGCACTTGATCCACGCCGACAGCTTGTCGGCCGCCTTCACCAGCTCGCGCTCGGGGCCCTCCTCGCGCAGCAGCGGGGCATAGGCGGGGCGCATGGCCTCGGGCAGCGCGGCGAGCAGCCGGTCGGCAGCTTCGCGCTCCACTGCGGCATATTCAGTCCGCAGCGCCGCGTGATGATACTTTACCGGGGTGGGCAGATCGCCGGTGAGCACCTCGGTGGCGTCGTGATAAAGCGCCAGCTCGGCCGCGCGCGCCGGGTCGGCGCAGCCGTTGAACACATCGCGCTCAATCACCGCCAGCGCGTGGGCGAGCATGGCGGTTTCGTGGCTGTGCTCGCTGAGGCTTTCGGGCAGGGTGCTGCGCATCAGCCCCCAGCGGTGGATGTGCTTCATGCGGGCAAGCATGGCAAAAAACGTGTTTTTCTTCATACCAATCCGTCCTTTGTTCTGGATTGATTTTATTATACCGGAAAACGCGCCTGCTGTCAAAGCGTTTTGTGCGGGCAGCGCGCGGCAAGACGTTCAAAATTTTACAGTATATTATTGTGAGGTAAAAACGATGGAACGATCCCGACTTTCGGCCGACCGCGCAGCGCGGTGCTATGCGCTGGCCGCGCTCACGGCGTTTGCGCTGCTTGCGCGCGTGGTCATCGCGATGTGGTACCAGAATTTGTTCGACACGGAATGGTATCTGATGTGGGCAGCCGACCTGCAAAAAGGCTTTTGGAACTGCTACGACGGCCATGTGCGGCAGCTGGATTATCCGCCGTTCTATCTTTGTCTGCTCCGGCCGGTGGGCGCGCTGCTGCAAAACCCGCAGATCGCGGAATATATGCCCTACCGGATGCTGCTCATCAAGTTTTGGCCGGTCCTGTTCGACACGGCGCTGATCCCCGCCATTTATTTCGTTTTCCGCCGCCGCAGCGAATCGAATGCGCTGCTCGGCGCGGCGCTGTGGGCGGTGAATCCGGCGGCCATTTTTAACTGCGCCTGCTGGGGCCAAACCGATGGCATGATGGCCCTGCTGCTGCTGCTCGCGTTTGCGGGCTTTGACCGGGAACGGCCGCTTTGGGGCACGTTCGGGTTTGCGGTGGCGTGTCTCACCAAAATGCAGTGCCTCTATTTTGCACCGGTGATCTTGTTCTGGTTTGTGCGGCGGCGGCAGTGGGCGCGGCTGGGGCAGGCGCTCGCGCTCGGCTTTGGCACGGTGATTGCGGTGTTTTTGCCGTTCATGATCGCATCGGGCAACCCGCTGGCAATTTTTGAGGTGTATTTTGGCGGCTTTGGGTCGTATCCGTATGTGGTGCTCAATGCGTTCAATCTGTGGGGCATTTGGAATCTCAACTGGGTGAACGACAGCCTGCCGATATTCGGCGCCGTTCCCTACATGGCGGTGGGCACGCTGCTGATGCTCGGCTGCTTTGCGGGCTCGGCCGCCTACGATCTGCGCGCGCGCCGCGCAAACGTGTGGCTCAGCGCCACGCTGCTGATGCAGAGCCTGTTCATTCTCACCATGCGGCAGCACGAGCGCTACCAGTTCATTGTCATGCTGCTGCTGTTGGCCGCATGGCTCACTGCGCAGCGGCCCGCGCTGCTGGGGCTGTTCGGCGGGGTGAGCGTGGTGGCGTTTTTTAATCAGGCGCTGCTGCTCGATAAGAACATTCATCAAAACGCACCATGGACGGCGCTGTTCCCGCAGCTGCAAAGCGCGTTTTCCGGGATCAACGTGCTGCTGTTTGCGGCCACGGTTGCGGTGTGCGTGCGCGCGGCGGGCGGCCTGAGCGGGCCGGAGGCCGCGGGTGGAAAGGAGACGGTGCAATGAACAGCAC
>CAKUME010000206.1 GCA_934667575.1 uncultured Eubacteriales bacterium
CGCCAACACCACCTACGGTGAATCGGTGGGCTGCATTGCCATCACCGGCAACGCGTCGGTCGTCACCATTTTCACCACGGCCATCGGCTGCATGGTGCTGTCGTTCTTCACGCCGTTTGTGGTGCTCATTAACACCATTCCCAAGTGCGTGATGGGCGGCGCGTGCGTGGCGCTCTATGGCTTCATTGCGGTGAGCGGCTTGCAAATGCTCAAAAAAGTGGATTTGGGCAACAACAAAAACCTCTTTGTGGTCAGCGCGATCCTCGTCACGGGCATTGGCGGCATGATGCTGAACTTTGGCACCAATGAGCTCACCGGCGGCCCGCTGCTCTCGGTCACTTCGCTGGCGGTGGCGCTGATTGTGGGCATTCTCACCAATCTGGTGGTCAACGGCGGCAAAATGACCTCCGACGAGCCGGTGGATAATCTGACCGGCGCCGTGGAAAGCATGGGCACCGTTGAGGTGGACGACACCAACGCGAAAAAATAATTCGGCTATACCCCAATAAAAAATGTTTTCTCCGCCCTGCCGGTGCCGGCAGGGCGGATTTTTTGCGCTTGCCGCGCAGTGCTAAACCCCGTCCGCCGCGCATATGCATAGACCGAACAAAAGAAAATTGCAGGAGCGGAGGAATGGGCTATGACCAACACCAGCATTTATCGCGATATTGCCACGCGCACCGGCGGGGATATTTATATCGGCATCGTGGGCCCGGTTCGGTCGGGAAAATCCACGCTGATCAAGCGGCTGATGGACACCCTGGTGATCCCAAATATGGAGGACCCCTACGGGCGTGAGCGCGCCACCGACGAACTGCCGCAGTCGGCGGCGGGGCGCACGATTATGACCACCGAGCCCAAATTTATTCCCGAAGAGGCGGTGGCGGTGCGGTTGGGCGACAATGCCGCGTTTCGCGTGCGCATGATCGACTGCGTGGGCTACATTGTGCCAAGTGCGATCGGCTATATTGAAGATAATATGCCGCGCATGGTGAAAACGCCGTGGTACGACGAGCCGATCCCATTTAATATGGCGGCGGAGATCGGCACCAAAAAAGTGATCACCGAGCACAGCACGATCGGCATTGTGGTCACCACCGACGGCAGCATCACCGACATTCCGCGCGCGGAGTATGAGGAAGCCGAAGAACGGGTGATTCGCGAGCTGCAGGAAATTCACAAACCGTTTGTGGTGCTGCTCAACTGCGTGGAGCCGCAGTCGGCGCAGGCGGCCGCGCTCGCAGCGGAGCTGACCCGCCGCTATGGCACGCCGGTGCTCGCAGTGAACTGCATGCAGCTCACCGAAGAAATGATCTCGCGCATTTTGTCGCAGGTGCTGTTCGAATTTCCGGTGCGCGAAATTCGAATTGAAATGCCGCGCTGGCTCACGGCGTTGGAGCAGGAACACACGCTGCGCCGGGCGGTAATTCAGCTGATTCGCCAAAGCGCCGCGCCGCTGCGCCGCATCCGCGAGGTGAGCGAGCTGGCCGAAACGCTGGGCCGGTCGGAATATGCCGATGGCGCGCGCGTGCTCAAAACAGACCTGGGCACCGGCAGCGCGCGCATTCAGCTGCGGCTGCGGCCGGGGCTGTTTTATCAGGTGCTCGCCGAAAAAACCGGCCGCACCCTCACCGACGAAAGCGAGCTTTTTCAGCTGCTGGTGCAGCTGTCGCAAACCGAAAAGCGATACGCCCGGCTGCGCGACGCCATGGACGAAGTGGCGCACAGCGGTTACGGCATTGTGATGCCCGACACCGATGAGCTGGAGCTCGAGGAGCCGGAGGTAACGCATCAGGGCGGAAAATACGGCGTGCGGCTGCGTGCGCGCGCACCGTCCATTCATTTGATGCGCGCCGATATCACCGCCGAGGTCGCGCCGATTGTGGGCAGCGAACAGCAGTCCACCGAGTTGGCGGAGCGCCTGCAGCAGGAGCTGGCCGAAAACCCGGCAAAGCTGTGGAGCTCCAACATCTTTGGCAAATCGCTGAACGAGCTGGTGAACGACGGCCTGCGCGGCAAGCTGAACCGGATGCCGGACGACGCGCGCCAGCGCCTGCGCGAAACGCTGGAGCAGGTGCTCAACGGCGGCTGCAACGCGCTGATTTGTATTATCCTATAAAAACGGCATTCCCGGCGCAGCCGCTTCACAAAACGGAGCGGCCGCGCCGGGAATTTTGCTGCACCGCAATGGGGTTACAGCGCCGGAAAATAGCGGTTCAAAATTTCAATTCCCTCGCGGCAGGCACGCAGATTGTCTGTGTATTCCGCGAGCAAAAACGCGTGGTCGGTTTGTGCGATCCAATGCAGATCGGCCGCCACGCCGTGCGTTTCCAGCACGAGATACATCCGCTCCGCCTGCGCCGGCGCGACCACCCGATCGTTTTCGCCGTGAATGAGCACGGTGGGGCACATGGCCGCCGTCACGCGGCACGCGGGCGAAAGCGCCGCAGCATCGCTGCCCTGCGGCACCGCCGATTTCCAAACCGGGTCGAGCGCGAAGTCGCAAATGGCGTTCACGAGCACCGCGCGGCGCAGCGGCACCGGCAGATTCGGGTCGGTGGCGAGCATGCCGGCCAGATGGCCGCCGGCCGATTCGCCCAAAACGGAAATGTTTTCGGGGTCAATGCCCATCCGCGCGGCGCGCAGCACCACATAATCGAGCGCATCGCGGCAGTCGGCAACCAGGTCGGGCAGCTGATACTGCGGCGTTTGGCCGCCTTCGTGCATCAGCCGATAGTCCATCGACACGGCCACATACCCATGATCGGCAAAATAGCGCGCCAAATAGCCCAAATAGTCGCCCGCCCAGGCGCGCTGATCCGGAAAGATCTGACGGCTGGACCAACCGCCGCCGTGGATCAGCAAAATGGCCGGACGCTTTTGCGCGGCATCGTGCCCCTGCGGAAAATAATAGCTCAGGCAAAGCAGCTCGTTCTGCACCGATTTATAGATGGAAATCTGGTCGCCGGAATGACGCGCCGCATAGGGTGCATAGTCAAACGGAGCGTCGGGAAGCGCGTGATGTACGATCATTTTTTCACCTGCTTTTTTTATTTGGAATCCAATGATTTCCATAGTATATTATATGAAATAAATGGACAAATGTCAAGAAATAAATGCGGAATATGACAAAAAATTCGGAAATAAAAAACAGCAGACCAACCGGTTGTGTGCATGCGCAGAATGTGATAAAATAAGAAAAACTGACGAAACGGGGAAAACGATATGGGCTTTTTGGAAACGATGAAAAGCGGCGAGCTCTACGATTGCAGCAACGCCGCGCCGGATGAAGCTTCTGCCCGTCGGCTGGCCGAATGCAAGGAGC
>CAKUME010000207.1 GCA_934667575.1 uncultured Eubacteriales bacterium
TGCCGCTGTTGCAGGTGATCGACACCGTGAGCGCGCCGATTTGGTTGGCATATTTCAGCCCGCCGATCACATAGGGCGTGCGGCCGCTCGCCGCCAGGCCAACCAGCGTGTCCTTTGCGCCAAACCGGATGGCCTTGAGGTCCTCCTCACACAGCGTGAAGCTGTCTTCGCAGCCCTCCTGCGCGCGGAACATGGCCGCCGGACCGCCGGCGATCAGCCCCACCACCAGCCCGGGGTCCACCCCGTAGGTGGGCGGGCACTCCGATGCGTCCAGCACGCCCAGCCGACCGGAGGTGCCTGCGCCGCAGTAAATCAGCCGGCCGCCGGAGCGAATGCGCGCCGCGATCGCGTCCACCGCCTGGGCAATGGGTTCGATCACCTTTTCCACGGCGAGCGCCACCTTTTGGTCCTCGCGGTTGATGATGCGCAGCATCTCGATGGTGGACACACGGTCAATATTCATTGTGTTTGGATTCCGCTGCTCGGTGGATAATCCGTTCAAATTGATATTCATAGGGATAACGGTTCCTTTCTGTTCGGATGATCTCGGATATCGGCTTATTGATCCTTGAGCATATTGATCAGCTCGCGCGATTGCTTTACATATTCGTTCACCTTGTCCAGCTGCTTGCGGATGATGCCCATATACAGCAAGTCGGAAATCAGCAGCTGCGAGGTGCGGGACTGAAACGCGCCCACGCGAATCTCGCTTTCCGCGTTGGGAATATACAAGCAGATGTCGGAAAGGCTCGCGAGGCGGCTTTTGGCGCATTTGGTGACCGAGATCACCGGCACGCCCTTTTTGCGCGCGTATTCCGCCGGAATGTTGACCTCTTTGGTTTGGCCGCTGAACGAAAACGCCAGCATCGCGTCCTTGGGGGTCATGTGCGTGGAGCTGACCACACCGAGGTTGGAGTCGTGATAATATACGCACGGCCGGTTGATGCGCACCAGCTTCTGCTGCAGATCCTCGGCCACCAGCCCCGACGCGCCAATGCCGAATATGTAGATTTTTTCGGCGTGGAGCAAAATTCGGATCGCGGATTCCAGATCGCCGATTTTAATCAGATCCATCGTGTTGGAAATGGTGCGTTCGGTGTAGCTGGAATATTTTTTTACAATATCCATCATGGAATCATTGGAATGAATCAGCTCGTCGATTTCGTGCTGATAGGGCAGGTCGGTGTCCCGCGCCAGGTCCATTTTCATTTCGCTATATCCCGCATACCCCAGCGAGCGGGAAAAGCGAATCACCGTGGCGGGCGAAACGCCGCAGCTTTCGGCCAGCTCGCCCGCGGTCATATCGAGCGTGTTGCTGATGTGGCTGCGGATATAGTCCGCAATCTGATTTTCCGACGCAGTAAACGTGGGTGCGAATTCCTGAATTCGGGAAATACAGCTCATGAAACGTGATCCTCCTTCGGCCCGGTTACCGGCACAGCGTCAGCAGATAATCGCCGGCCGTTTTTGCGTATTGCCACTGCGCATTGCGCATATGCTTGGGCAGATGGAAATTGATGCGCTTGATCTCAAAGCTGAACGGGCCCGGATAACCAATTTCCACCAGCGTGCGCATGATCGGCGCCCAATCCACGTTGCCGAAGAACGGCGGCAGGTGCTCGTCGTTTGTGCCGTGGTTGTCGTGCACATGCAGCGCTTTCAGGCGGCTGCCCAATGTGCGCAGGCACGACGGCTGATCGCGATACACCAAATTCGCGTGGCCAAAGTCCCAGCACACGCCCACCTTGCTGGAGCCGATGGTGTCCACCAAGTCGCACAGCTCCTCCACCAGCGCGCCGTAGCTGCGCTTGTAGCCCTGGCCCGGAAAATCGGCCATGTTTTCCACCGCAATGCCCACGCCGTATTTTTCGCCCAGCTCCACATAGCGCTTCACATAGTCCAGGTTGCATTGGCGCGACGCGGCGACCATGTCGTAGCGGTTAAAATCGGTGGCGGGGTGCGTAACCGTCCATTTTGCGCCCAAAATCGACGCCGCAATCAGCGACCGCCGCACCAGGTCCTCCTTGTCGGCATCCAGCCCGCCGCCCGAGGGCGAAAAATTATAATAAGGAAGATGGCTTTGCGCAAACGTGATGCCCAGCGCCGGCGCTTTGTCCGCCATGCGCGAGCCCGGCCAGTCGGCATTGCAGAATATATAGTCGAGCGTGGGGAACCCGAGGTCGCGATAATTCTTCAAATCGTCGTAATATGGCTCCATTCCCTGATCCGAGGGTAAAACAAACGGATTGAGCGTGGTTTCCAGTTCCATTATGAATCCTTCTCTCTGATAATTCACAAATTTTGGAATGAAATTATATTTCATAATTCTATTATATTACAGGAAAATCAGAAAAGCAAGAGGGGAGGCAAAAAAATGCGGCAGAAAATTCAAATTGCCGGGGAATCGCGTGCATTTTTTGCTTTTCTACTTTTTCAACTGCGATGAAGCCTTCGCCGGTTTTACATATATTTTACAAAAAGCTGCACGACAACCTTACATTGGATGCTTATACTGTGAATAGAGGCTCCAAATTCATGTACGTTCGGTCGAAATCGACTGCCGGAGCGGATGCGATGCGTCCGTGGAGTAAAAAAATACAACTTGCCCGATTATGCAGGGCATAATTTAAAAAAATAATTCATTTAGCTATTGACATTTATCAAATGGCGTGCTATTCTTATGTTGTAGTAATTTCAGAAAGTCTTTCAAATAAATGAAATTTTAATTCAGGAACGGATGAGTATGATGAGAGCAGAAAAAATTCAAGCGGCAAAAACGCGCCCATCCGGCGCCTTGCCCCAACGCAGCGCCGTGCGCCAGGTGCTCCGGCGGCTTTATCAGGATCGGTTTATCTATCTGATGCTGCTACCGGTGGTGGCCTATCTGGTCATCTTCAAATATTGGCCGATGACCTGGCTGTCGGTATCCTTTTTCGATTATAAGCTGCTCAAGGGCTTTGGCGGAAGCAAATGGGTGGGGCTGAGCAACTACATCAAGTTTGTGCGAAGCAGCGATTTTCTTCGCATCGTGGGGAACACGCTCGTGCTGAACATTGAGCTGCTGCTGCTTTCGTTCCCGTTCACTATCATCTTTTCGCTGCTGCTCAACGAAGTGAAAAATATGAAGTACAAAAAAGTGGTTCAAACGGTGAGCTACCTGCCGCACTTCATTTCCACCGTGGTGCTGGTGACGATGATCAACACCATTTTGTCGCCCTCGGTGGGCGTGTTCGGTGCCATTGCCAAGGCATTCGGCAACGAACCGATCTACTTCATGGGCCAGGCCAAATACTTCCGCCCCATCTATATT
>CAKUME010000208.1 GCA_934667575.1 uncultured Eubacteriales bacterium
CAAGCCGTTTGTGGATCGCGACAGCTGCGTGCACTGCGGTTCGTGCTTTAAAAACTGTGCCCACGGCGCGATTTCGTTTGTGGAAAAGCGCGCCCAGATCGACCACAGCAAATGTGTGGGCTGCGGACGGTGCATCGGCGTATGTCCCGCCGATGCGATTCACCCCGCGTCGGACGAATCGAACGACATTCTCAACCGCAAAATTGCGGAATACGCATGGGCCGTGGTGAAGGATCGCCCGTGCTTCCATATCAGCCTGGTCACGGATGTGTCGCCGAACTGCGACTGCCATACCGAAAACGATGCGCCCATTGTGCCCAATGTGGGCATGTTTGCGTCGTTTGATCCGGTGGCGCTCGACGAAGCCTGCGCCGATGCGGTGAACCGTCAGCCCGCGCTGGCGGGCAGCTGGCTCGACCATCGCAAAAAACTGCCGGACTACTTTGATATGGCGCACCCGGACACCGACTGGCGCGTGGCGCAGGAACACGCCGAAAAAATCGGCCTCGGCACCCGGGAATATGAGCTGATTCAAATCTGACCACAAAAACCTTGCCCACCGGTGCGCCGCATAGCAGACGCGCCGGTGGGCATACTTTTTGCTGTAATTGATTTTTTCGGAGGCGAAGCACCATGGATTGGAGCAGTATCGGGCAGGTGGCGCTGCGGGGCGTGGGGTCGCTGGCGGCGCTTTTTGTGCTCACCCGGCTGATGGGCCGCAAACAGGTGGCGCAACTCACGCTTTTTGATTATATCATCGGCATCTCGATCGGATCCATCGCGGCCGAGGTCACAGCCAATGCAGACACGCCGTTTTGGAACGGGTTGACGGGCATGGCGGTGTATGCACTCGCGGCGTTGGGCATTTCGGTGCTCACGAGCAAGAGCATCTGGGCGCGGCGGTGCTTCACCGGGTCGCCGGTGCTGCTGATCCAGCACGGCAAGCTCGACGAGCGCGCAATGGCGCGGGTGCACTACGATGTGAATGATCTGGTGTCGGCGTGCCGGGCCATGGGCGCGTTTGCAATCGATGAAATCGAGTTTGCCATTTTGGAGCCGAACGGCCAGCTCAGCGTGCTCAAAAAAGCCGAGCAGCTGCCCGCCACGCCCAAAGACCTTGGGCTGGCGGTGGAAAAATCGGTGCTCAGCGGCAATGTAATCATCGACGGACAAATTATGCAGAACAACCTGCGCGGGCTGGGGCGCGACGAACAGTGGCTGCACCGCCAGCTCGATGCACAGCATGCCGCCGCGCACGAGGTGCTGCTGGCGCAATGCGACGAAAACGGCCGCCTAACGGTGTATCTGCGCGATGCAGTCGGGCGGCCGATGAAAATTATGGAGTAATTATTTGCGGATAAAGAGCACGCCGAGTGTGTTTGGTCCGCAATGGCTGCATACCGTGCAGCCCGCATGCGTGACCAGAATTTCGTTAAAATGCTGATACTTGCGCACCGCGGCCAGCGCGGCTTCGATATCGTGCGGGTCGGTCATGCCGGAATGCGTGATGAAAATGCGCGCGGTGTCAATGTCGGTGCGGTTTTCGAGCCGCGTGCGGATGTAGTGCGTGATGCAGTCGGTCAAATTGCCGCGGAACTTGCGCCCCACCACCATTTTGCCGTCGGACACTTCGATGCAGGGCTTGAGCCGGAGCACGTTCGCTCCCAGCGCGGCCACGCCCGAACAGCGTCCGCCGCGCCATAAAAATTCGAGTGTGTTAATGATACAGCTCGCTTCCACCTGCGATTTCAGCCCCTCGATGCGGTCGAAGATCTCGGCGGCGGACATGCCTGCGGCCGCCCATTCGGCGGCGCGCACCACCAGCAGGCCCACGCCGGTGCTCAGGTTGCGCGAATCTACAATATATACATCCTCCAGCCCGCCGGCGGCAATGTGCGCGTTGGCGTAGGACGCCGAAAATTCCGAGCTGATGGTAAAGCAAACCACCGCATACCCGTCCGCCGTCCATTTGCGGAACTCCTGCTCAAAGTCGGCCGGCGTGGGCGCAGCGGTTTTTGGCAGGGTTTTGGTGCGCGTGTAATGGTCATACAGCTGCTCCGGATGCACCGTGACGCCGTCCAAATAGGCTTGATCGCCCAGCGAAACCGTGAGCGGGATCACGGTCACGCCGTATTTTTCATACAGCTCCGGCGACAGATCGCTGGTGCTGTCGGAGATGATTTTCACTTTTTTTGTCATTGCAGATATCCTTTCTGTTCTTAAATCAAAAAAGAGATGCATACATTCTTATTATAATCGGGCGGCACGCAAAAAGCAATACTTTGCCGGCAAAAAGTCCGGAATTGCGTTTTTTTCCGCAGATTGTGAATAAAATGATGAATTTATATGAATAATCAAAAAAACTTTAAAAACTACTATTGACATTTGCACAGTGCCATGCTATAATATAGACACAGACAAGAGAACATGAACCAGATGGAAATCCCGGAAAGGAGGAGAGTCCAATGGGTCAGGAAGAGCAGCCGCAGCGGGCGGCCGGAAAATAAACGAGTGAACGTCCGGCGAGAAGCCATTGCAGCTTCCAAGCGGTTTCGTCTTTAAATAAGACATCATTTTCCGGCATACACGCAATGTGCGGCAAGGCGCACAATTGAATAATATAAAATATATTGATCATCTCAAAACACAGATCTTTTTTTCAAACTTCTGAAAGAGGTGAGTCCAAAATTCCATTTTGCTTGACCGAACCCCAAAGGCATTCATCGAGAAAGGGTGAGTCCCAAGATTCAGTCAGCGGGAGCAATTCCCGAAAGCAATGGAGGCGCACGCGCTCCGGCGTTTGTCCAATGGTGAAGCATGGAGTCCAAAGGGCGGCGCAGCGGGCAGGGTGCATCAAAATTCAACGAAAGGCCTGAGTCCCATGTACTAAGCAATCGTTTGCAAAATGAATTTGCAGCGAAAGGCATGAGTCCAATGATGTAAGCAAGACCGTGTTTTCGATATCATCATCACGGAAAGGCTTGAGTCCAATGTACGAGTAACGACCCATCCAACCCCAATTTTTTGAGAAAGGCATGAGTCCCGTGCAGTAAACAAGATCAACGGCCGTTTGCCGCTGCGGCAAGCGGAAATCGGATAAACCAATCGGATCGGAAAACAACGGAAAACCGAAAGGTGGGGATCATCTTCACTTAACGAGTTGCTGCCGGAACGAAAGCTCCGGCTCGCGCGTACCGAATGTTCGCACGATGAGGTGAGTCCAAAGTATCATTTATTCTGATGGATAAAATCCATCCCAAGGAATAAATTTCAAAATCAATCCATAGTTCGTCCGTGCCCGCCG
>CAKUME010000209.1 GCA_934667575.1 uncultured Eubacteriales bacterium
GGGCTGTGCCTGCAAAATTGCCATTGCCCGGTCAAAATCATCCATCATCAGTTCATAGAGCCGGTGCTCCTGCTCAAACGCGCCGCGTTCGGCAAGCAGTGCAGCGAGCAAGCCCCCCGAATCCGCCGCGGTCGGATTTGGGTCGGGCGGCGGTTCGGCAAACGCGACCGCCCGCCGGTAATCCTCCAGCGCCGCGCGAATGCGGCTGGCCTTGGCGCACCACCGCGCGCGCTGTGCATACAGCTGTGCCAGCATCGGACGCCCGGCGGCACGCCGCTGAAACGTCGGCTGCGCGCCTTCGAGCAGCTCGGTCAAATCGGAGATCACGGCGGAGGGCAAATTCATCTCCTCGTGCAGCCGCAGCCGATGCATGCAGGCATCCATTTGCAGCAGCGGCCGTGCATGCGTCCGGGCAAAAAACGCCCGCGCATTCCAAATTTCTTCCTCTTCCTCAATGGATATGGCGCCGGATTGCCGTAGCGCCTGCAAAAGCGCATCGGTTTGCGCGACCGCTTGTTCCGACAGCAATTGGGCCTGCTCTTCCGGGGTGCCGTGCGCCGCAATGGCGTCCGCGGCGTTCGCAAAAAACCAACACGCGTCCCCCGCAGGGAACGACACGCATTCCTCGCCCAGCGCCAGACTGCGCACGCGCGCGGCCGCTTTGCGGAATGCATCCGGCGCAAATGTGCGCAGTGCTTCCGTGGCCTCGGGCGACGCGATCGACGCCACCACGCGCCCCTCCTGCGATGTCACGCGCACCAGCTCCGGCATGCGGAACACGTCCATCAGCTGTTCCGGCTCGCGGGCACACAGCCCCGGCAGCAGCATGGGCGGAATGGGGTAGTGCCAGAGCGACATCGTTGCGGCCGCCTGTGCCACCGTTTCAAACCGCGCGCTGCCCCATTGGGTTTGATAAAATTGAAATGCGGACTGCCACAGATCCGTGACGCCCTCCAGCTCGTCTGCCGAAAGCGCCTGAGACTGCATCAGCGATTGCATCAGATAAATTCGATGGTAGTCCAATTCCGTGAGACGTCGGGCCTGTTCGATCACCGCATTGCCGCCGGTCATCTTTTTCCAAAAACCGAGCCGGAAGATGGATTTGGTAAACAATTCGTTTACTGCGCGAATGTGAATCGGGTCGTCGCGAAAAACACCCGGAAGGGTTTTTGCTCGCGGCAGCAGCTCCAGCAATTCCGGTGCTTGGCCGCGCCCGCAAACCAAAAACAGGCTGCTTTGCGGCGGCAGATTGCGCTCGCGCGGCAGTGCACGGATAAAATCCGCCGGAATTTCGTCCGGCAGCAGGATAAACAGCAGCATGCGCTTGGCCGCGCCGCGCCGCCGCAGCTGCTCCATCAATGTGTTCAGCATCATGGTGCAGGCGCGGGTGGGGTCGGTGTCCGGTTCTTCATACTGCGGCGCATAGCCGCGCACCGTCATGCGCAAAAACGCGCGAAAATCCGCGAACCGCCGATAAGCAGGGCGGTTGGCATCAAATGCGAACGCCGTAAAGTCCGGCAATGAGGCAGGCAGCACCTGATGCGTGGCCAGCGCCGTCAGCGCGGTGGTGCATCCGGTGCCGTGCTCGCGCTCCAGAATCACCGTTTTGGCTTCGGCAGTATGATTCAAAAAATCGCGGATCCGGCCAAATGTTGCTTCCTCGTCAATGTCGCGCGCAATCATGCCGCTGGGAATAAATGCGTCCAAACAATGCGGACAAAACGCGAGCTTTGCCGTTTCAATCAGCGTTTCGCCGCATCGGGTACAGGTGCTCATCCGGAATCCTCCTTTGGGTTGATTTCAAAATCCGCGCAGGCAGGCGCATGGGGGTCAATGCGATTTTGCTCGCCCACGCGCACATTTCGGCTAAAAAATCGCCCCTTGCGCAGACAGAACCAGCAGGGCTCGCGCCGGTAGATCGTGGCACGATCGTCGCGCCAGCAAAACGCGCAGTCGCCGCAGCGGTTCATAGCTTAAAATCTTCCGCGCGAAACCGGGGCAGCGGCGCATCGCCGCGCGGCTTGCGCATCAGCGGATCGTAGTGAAAGTCGGCGCATCGGCCGTCGTCTTCTTTTGCGTGCTGGGGATCTTGGCTGCATATATAAGTGCCGTCCGGATTTTCCGAGACCCGAAACGCGCAGTAACGGCAGGACGGATCAATTCCGTTGCCAAAAAGAATCTTGTGCGGATAAAAAAACATTGAACAATCGCTCCATAACAAAAAATAGGAGATCGGCTGCACCCTCTGACCGGGGTTTATTCAAGCCAATGGACTCATTATAACATATTTTCGCGTGCGGCGCTATGCTTTTTGCGAATTTTTTTAGATGTTTTGGCCGGTATCGGCCGGACGCCGCGGCCTTGCGGCATCGACAGCAAGAACACGGCCACCAGCAGCAGCAGCGCAGCCGAATAACCGCCGTTTGCCGCAGTGGCCGCCAGCTGCGGTGAGGCCGAAACGGGCAGCGCAGTGTCAAGCGAATGGGGGAGCAGGCGAAGCAGCAGCGCGGTCAATCCGGCGGCCAGCAGCCCGTGCAGCAATCGAAACGGAAGAAATTCCCCGCCGCGTACCCCGCTCAATACACGGATCTGACCGTGAACGCAAAGCCCGCCCCAACCGAGCGCAAACGCTGCGAGCACCGGGGAACGCAGCGTCGCTGCGGTTTGCACCGCCGCCGTTACCTCCGGAAGCAGATGCAGCAGCAATGCAGGCACGCCCGCCCGGAACAGCGTGAGCTGACTCAGCGCAGCCAACAGCCCGGAAAACGCCAGCACAAACGCACAAAGCGCGATCATGGATGCAGACGCATCGGTCACTGCGTCCACCAGCGCGTCACAGATCGGTTCCGCCGCAGCGTGCGCAGGAGAATGCCGCACCGGCGGGCGCAGACGCATGATGAACCGGCTCAACAGTCCGAGCAGCAGCACGGAAACCACCTGCACGGCGAACAGCAGCATGCCCAATGTGCGGCTGCGAAACAGTCCCGCCCCCACCGCGTTCACGATGAATCCCGGCCCTGCGCACACGCAAAAATGCAGCAAATGCGCCGCTTGCCGATCGTCGATCCGGTCGCGGGCGCGGAGCAGCTGCACGCCGCGCGCCCCCACCGGATAGCCGCCCACCAGCGCGGTGAGCAGCACGGCGCCCGCGCAGTCCGGCAACGCAAGCAGCCGCATCAATGGGGCAAGCAGCCGTCCGATCCCATCGGCTGCGCCGCAGCGCAAAAAAAACGCACATAGGATCATCATCGGATACACCGATGGGATCAGCAGCTCGCCGCAAACCCGCAGCC
>CAKUME010000210.1 GCA_934667575.1 uncultured Eubacteriales bacterium
GCGCAGCTCATGCCGGTTACATTATATTGTTTCATCGGTTTTCCCTTCCGGTACGGTTTTCGGGCCGCGCCACCGGCCGGTACCACGGCGGAATTTGCAGGCGTGGCAGATTTATTTCATGAGCTTTTGCAGCGTGACCACCAGCTCGTCGATCACTTCGTCGTGCCCGGCGCGGATATCCTGCGCCACGCAGGTGCGAATGTGGCTGGCGAGCAGCTCCTTGTTGAAAGCGTTGATCGCAGCGTTCACGGCGGCGGACTGCACGAGGATATCGGGGCAATACGCGCCGTTTTCCACCATACCGCGGATGCCGCGGATTTGGCCTTCGATGCGATTCAGCCGGTGGATAAGCTTTTTATACTCCTCCGGCGAGCGTTCTTTTTTTCGCTGGGAACATAGACAGCAGTTTTTCTCTTCCATTTTTGTCCTCGCTGATTTGAATTGCCCGTCGGGTTCATATACCCTCATGGGGTATTTTTATTATATACGCATCCCGGGTATATTG
This sequence comes from uncultured Eubacteriales bacterium, assembly GCA_934667575.1. Lineage (GTDB taxonomy): Bacteria > Bacillota > Clostridia > Oscillospirales > Acutalibacteraceae > RGIG4076. The sequence continues at coordinate 506 of CAKUME010000210.1, forward strand.
TCAAGGGGTTTGTGCAATTATTTTTTCCCACACTGCCATCGGAATATGCCGCCCAGATGCTTTTTACTTCTTTTTTCGAAAAAAACGAAAAAAAGGTTGACTTTTTGGATTCGGTCTGTTATAATATGAAAGCTGACGAAAAAACATGATTCATTAGCTCAGCTGGCAGAGCACCTGACTTTTAATCAGGGTGTCCGGGGTTCGAATCCCCGATGGATCACCAAAAAGACGAGCCGTGACGCTCGTCTTTTTTTCACACATCGGGCATTTGAAGTGCCGTCGCGATTGGAGGCGATGCCCGGTGCGCGCATGATAGAAAAGCCGATGCGGGGCGTTGGACCTGCATCGGCTTTTTATTGAGTTGTAACCTGCCAGTACACCGGCTCAGATATACTCGATCTTTTCGATCTCACTGGCGTACAAGATGGTGTCCTGTACCTCAAGACTTGGCTCGCTTATGCCGTATTCCTCTTCGTTCTGGACGTCTCAATATGCCCAGCACCTCAGCTCTGTTCTGCACGGTTTCTACGATTCGTTTTTTATATTTCGGTGTGTACCGTTTTACACCCTTGGACATGGTAAAACATTCCACTGGTTCGGCATGATACTACATTGTCTCGCAAATGGGATACCATTCATAGTAAAATGGTTCCGTCCGAACACAAAAAACTTTTTTTCGAAAAATCCCGCACACTGTCGCGCAGCATGAGCTGCACCGGCAGTATTTTTTTTGTTTGCGGAATGCCCATCAGCAGCGCGATGAGCTGCCGCGCGGCCGACTGCGCCATTGATTCCCCGGCGGAGCATACGCTTGTGAGCGGCACCGGCACCGGGAATTCGGCTTGAATATTGTCGCACCCCACAATGCTCACATCCTCCGGCACACGCAGCCCGCGCCGCTGGAGCGCGGCCGCTGCTTCGAGCGCTACCATGTCGCTGAAAGCAAAAATTGCGCTGAACGGCGTGTGCGCCGGGTCAATTGCGGCGAGCGGATCGGTGCAGCCCGCCTCAATTGCCACAGGGCAAATCAGCTCGGGCGGCGGGGTCAACTTTTGCTCCGCAAACGCGCGCTCATACCCCCGGCGGCGCAGCTGCGCGCTCGAAATATAGCCCGGGCCATCCAGCAGCAAAATGCGCCGGTGGCCGTGCGCAAGCAGCAGGCGCGTGGCAAGCAGCCCGCCGGATTCGTCATCCAGCACGGTGCCGGGCAGCATTTCGCCGTCAAAGCTGCGCCCCACCAACACGAACGGCGCGCCGCAGCGCTTGAGATAATGCAGATTTCGGCGGCTTTGCTGCGTGGGGCAGAGCAGCAATCCGTCCGCTTTGTGGGCGAGCGCACTGTGAATGGCCACCAGCTCCGCCTCGGGATCTTCGCCGGTGTTATAGAGAATCGTCTGATACCCCGCGTCCCGCGCCGTTTGCTCCACATCGCATGCGATCAGCGCAAAATGCGGGTTTGCAATGTCGCCCAAGATCAGCGCCAGCGTTCGTGTGCGTCCGGTGCGCATGGAGCCTGCGAGTGCATTGCCAATGTAGCCCATTTCCGCAGCCTTTTGCTGAATGCGCGCCCGGGTTTGTTCCGAAATATCGGTTTTATCCTTGAGCGCATGCGACACGGTGTTCACGGTGTAGCCCGTGGCTTCGGCAATGTCCCTCAGCGTGACCTGCGCAGGATTACGCTTGCCCATGGCCGCCCTCCGGCGCTTCCACCACCGGATATACCGTCAGCGGCTCGTCGTCGATATCCATGTAGACGCGGTATTCCTGCCGATTGCTGCCGCGCAGGCGGAAACGGTTTTTGGCGATCGGAACGAGCCAGTCGCCCGGGTGCGCGGGATCCATTTGCACCGTTACGCCGCCGCGGCCCATGGCTGCAAGCAGCAGCGGGCCATATTCCACCGCCCAGCGCGCTTTGCCCGGAATTTCTTCCGCACCCGTGTAGCGCGTGGCGCGAAAACCGAACGGCAGTTCAAATTCCAGCACGGTTCCGGCGGCCACCTCATGCAGCACCAGATAGGAGCCGGGCTGCGCCGTGACCCCGTTTATCGAAACCGGCGCGCTGCACCACCGCGGCACACGCAGATGCAGCGTCACCGGTGCTGCGGCGCGCGCCACTTCCAGCCGCACCGCGCCGCAATAGGGCATTTTGCTGTGCATCACCAAGTGTGCGCCGCCCACGTCGGCCTCGGAATCTGCATAGAGGTTCACATAAACATCGCGGTCGCGTACCGTGTACAGCAGCTGGGGCAGCATCGCGATCAGCCGCGTTCCGGTGCCCGCGCAGCAGGTGGCAATGTCGATCCAGCGGCCGTCCTTGCAGCCTTCCAGGAACGCCAGATAGTGCAGCCCGCGGTCGCCCACCTGTGCCGCGGCCAGCATATTATAAACCGACGCTTCGATCTCGTCAAAATGATGCGCATCGTCCGGCTCCAGCAGCTGCAGGCGCTGGTGCAGCAAGATCCAGAACGTGGAGCTGCACAGCTCGTTGTAGTTGTGATTCTGCGACAGGAAATTACAGCCCGGATAAAACGAATCGAATTCGCACATCACAATGCCGCCGCCCACATGCTGCCACTTTTCTTCATACATTTGAAGCGCGTGATGCACCGCGTCGAGCAAAAATTCTTCGCCGGTGGCACGGTAAATATCCAAAATTCCCTCCAGCGTGGTAAGCAGCGTGCTGTGCGGGTGATTGCCGGGGTGCTGATAGATCGCCCGCTGATCGTCCGCCGTGAGCTGCTTGAGCCACCAGTTTTCGCGATACCACTGCTGCGCGACCTCCAAG
>CAKUME010000211.1 GCA_934667575.1 uncultured Eubacteriales bacterium
TCCTCCGCGTTGCATACCGAGGGGCGGCTCGTTTTGGCATTGACAATAATTTTTACCGCCATCTCGAGGTCGGCGGCCGCGTCCACATACACATGGCAAATGCCGGTGCCGGTTTGAATGCACGGCACGGTGGCCTGCTCCACGCACGCGCGGATGAGCCCCGCGCCGCCGCGCGGAATCAGCAGATCCACCAGCCCGTTGGCGCGCATCAGGTCGGCGGCGCTTTGGCGGCTGGTGTCTTCCACAATGTTGACCACATCCGGGTCAAAGCCCGCCGCCGCTGCGCCCGCCTTGAGCGCGCGCACAATGGCGCTCGCCGAGCGGTAGGCCTCCTTGCCGCTGCGCAGCACGCACACGTTTCCGCTCTTCACGGCGAGCGCCGCCGCATCGGAGGTCACGTTGGGGCGGCTTTCGTAAATAATCGCAATCAGCCCGATGGGCACGCGCCGCTGTTCAATCACCAGCCCGTTGGGACGGCGGGTTTCGCACATCACTTTGCCCGCCGGGTCGGGCAGCGGAATGATCGCGCGAATGCCGTCGGCCATGGCACCGATGCGCGCCGGGTTCAGCATGAGCCGGTCGAGCATCACGCTCGAAATCGCGCCGCGCGCCGCGTCCATATCCGCCGCATTTTCGCGCAGAATTTCATCCGCGTGCGCTTCGAGCGCATCGGCCATGGCCGCAAGCAGCCGGTTTTTATCTTCCGTGCTGCGCGTGCTCAGCGCGCGCCATGCGGCGCGGGTTTTCTGCAAAATTTCCAATGTGGTCATACCGTTGCTCCTTTCTTGGCCAAAAAGCGCGTGCCAATGCGTTCGCCCTCGGCAATGCCATAGAGGATGCTCGGATCGCGGCCGTTTGCGATCACCATCTCGCAGCCCGCGGCGGTGGAAATGGCCGCCGCCCGGAGCTTGGTGACCATGCCGCCGGTGCCCAGTGCCGAGCCTTTGCCGCCCGCCAGCGCAAAGATTTCCTCGCTGAGCGTGCCCACCTCGGGGATCAGCCGCGCCTGCGGGTTCTGATGCGGGTCGGCGTCATACAGCCCGTCAATGTCCGACAGCAGCACCAGCAGCTGCGCACCGATGTTCGCCGCCACCACCGCCGCCAGCGTGTCGTTGTCGCCGATTTCGATTTCATCCGTCACCACAGTGTCGTTTTCGTTAATAATGGGCAGCACGCCCAGCTCCAGCAGACGCGCGAGCGTGTTGTGAAAATTCGCCTTGCGCGTCGGGTTTTCCACGTCGGGTGCGGTGAGCAGAATTTGCGCCACGTTGTGGCTGTATTCGGTAAACAGCTTATCATAAGTATACATCAGCTCGCATTGCCCCACCGCGGCGGCCGCCTGCTTGGTGGGGATATCGGCCGGGCGGCTGGGCAGATTCAGCTTGCCCACGCCCATGCCGATGGCGCCCGACGACACCAGGATGATCTCGTGCCCTTCGTTTTTGAGGTCGCTCAGCACCTTGCACAGCGCCTCGATGCGGCGGATGTTCAGCCGCCCGGTGGCATGCGCCAGCGTGGACGTGCCCACTTTTACGACGATTCTCATAGTGTTTGACTCCTTGCGCCCGCTCGGGGCCTCTTTGTTATTCCGCAAAACCGGCGACCAAATCGACCAGCACCTGCGCCATTTTGTCCGGCGCCGCCGCCGGGATCCATTCGTGCACGCCGTGGAAGCAGTAGCCGCCGGTGGAAAGGTTCGGGCACGGCAGCCCCATCCACGAAAGGCGCGCGCCGTCGGTACCGCCGCGAATCGGCACCGTGCGCGGCGCAACGCCGTTTTGCGCAAACGCACGCTTGGCCCGCTCGATCAAATGCATATGCGGCGCAATTTTTTCTTTCATGTTATAATAGCTGTCGCGCAGCTCAACCTCGGCAACGGGGCCGCCGTACCGCCGATTCAGCTCGGCCGCGCAGTCGGCAAACTTTTATTTGCGCGCCTCAAACCGCGCGCGGTCGTGGTCGCGAATGATGTATTTCAGCTCGGCTTCGGTCACGCTGCCGCGCATATCGGTCAAGTGATAAAAGCCCTCGTAGCCCTCGGTGCACTCGGGCGTTTCGTTCGGCGGCAGCATGGCGTGAAACGCCATGGCCGCTGTGGCCGCGTTGCGCATCACGCCCTTGGCGCTGCCGGGATGCACCCCCAAGCCGTGCACGCGCAGCACCGCGCCGGCCGCGTTGAAGTTTTCATATTCGATCTCGCCCAGCGCGCCGCCGTCCACCGTGTAGCCGTAATCGCAGCCGAGCGCGTCCACATCCAGCCCGTCCACGCCATTGCCGATCTCCTCGTCGGTGGTGAACACCAGCCGCACGGCGCCGTGCGGACGGTCGGATTTCAGCAGCTGCGCCGCCGCGGTCATAATCTCGGCCACGCCGGCCTTATCGTCGGCGCCCAGCAGTGTGTCGCCGCTTGCGGTCACAATGTCCTGCCCCACAAACTGCGCCAGCTCCGGGCTGAATGCTTCATCGAGCGTCACGCCCGCGCCAAGCGCCAGCGGCCGCCCCTCGTAGCGCCGAATCTGCGGCCGAACGTGTTCGCCGGGTGCGTCGGGCGCGGTGTCCATGTGGGCGATCAGCGCGATCCGGGGCGCAGGGGCCGTGCCGGGCAGCGTGGCGGTCACATTGCCCGCGCCGTCCATCGCCGCGTCGTGCAGGCCCAGCGCATTCAGCTCCGCCATCAGCGCGCGGCCGAGCGTTTTTTGCCGCTCTGTGGACGGCGACGTGCCGGTGGATTCGTCGGACGTGGTATAAACGGTCACATAATGCAAAAATCGTTCCAATGCGGTCATGCAAATTCCTCCCCTGAACGCGGCGCGGTCAGTTCCGGCTGAACTCCGCGAGCCGCAGCTGCTTGTTGTGGTCGAGCGCCCAGTCGATGTTCCATTCGCTGGTGAAAATCAGCAGATGGTTGCCGCGCAGGTCTTCGATGCGGCGGGTGTCGGAGCTGAGCTGCAATTCCTTTGGATCGAGGTCGTCGTTTTCGATCCAGCGGATATATTGATACGGCAGGCTCTGCATGCGCAGGTCCACCCCGTATTCGTTTTTGAGCCGATAGACGAGCACATCGAATTGCAGCGTGCCCACCACGCCAACGATGACCTCCTCCATGCCGCCGCCCAGCGGGCGGAAAATTTGAATGGCGCCCTCCTGCGCGATCTGCGACATGCCCTTGATGAACTGCTTGCGCTTCATGGTGTCGGTGGGGCTCACAAGCGCAAAGTGCTCGGGCGCAAACGTGGGAAT
>CAKUME010000212.1 GCA_934667575.1 uncultured Eubacteriales bacterium
AATAATGATAGTATAACACGGCCGCGTGCAAATTGCAAATGTGTTTTTATCCGTGTTAATGATAGTTTATTCATTTCTTGCGTGCCGCATTTCAAACTGCCGTTTGTTGCCGCGCACAAAATTTTGCATTTTTATGCTGTATATACCGAATTATAATTCGTTTTTATCGCATTTTTACGATTTGCTTCGCGCATTTTTGCCAAAGTTATTGCAGTATTTTTCGCAAAAGCATCTTGCATTTTTTCGCATCTGCGTGTATAATATCACACATAGAAAACAACAAAGGAGTTGTGCTTTATGAAGTTGAAAAAATTCTTCGCGCTTGCGCTGGCGGCTCTGATGGTGCTCGGCCTGTGCGCTTGCGGCAAATCCACCTCGGCCAAGGTGAAGGTTGTGGACATTAAGCTGACCGATGAGGAGTATGCGTTTGGTGTGGACAAGAACCAGCCGGAGCTGCTCACGAAAGTGAACGAATACATTGCGCAGATTAAGAAAGACGGCACGTTTGACAAGATCTGCAACAATTACTTTGGCGACGGCACGCCGGAGAGCGTGACCTCGGCGAAGCTCGATTCTTCCAAGGATCAGCTCGTGGTGGCCACCAACGCGGAATTTGAGCCGTTTGAATATCGCGACGGCGACAAGTTCGTGGGCATCGATATGGAAATTGCCGCGGGCTTGGCAAAGTATCTGGGCAAAGAGCTGGTGATCAGCCACATGGACTTTGACGCGGTTTGCCTGTCGGTGAGCCAGGGCAAGGCGGACATCGCGATGGCTGGTCTGACCGTGAACGAAAAGCGCGAAGCGTATGTAACGTTTTCCGACAGTTACTACAATGCGTCGCAGAAACTGGTTGTGAAGGCCAGCGACACCACGTTTGACAACTGCAAAACGAAGGAAGACGTGGAGAAGCTGCTCGGCGAAGCCAAGGAAGGCACCAAGGTGGGCGGCCAGACCGGCACAACCGGACAGGAGTATGTGAAGGGCAATGAAGAATTCGAGTTCCCCGGCTACAAGAATCTGGAGGCTGTGGGCTACAAGAATGCTTCGCTCGCGGTGCAGGATATGATCAACGGCAACATTCAGTATGTGATCATTGATGAAGCGCCAGCCAAGGCGATCACCGAAAAGATGAACAAGGTCAGCTGATTGGGGCTGCACCCGTTTTCGCAAATGACTACCTCGCTTTCGCGCTTTTGCGCGGGGGCGAGGCATTTCTAATATCAAAGGGGCGATGAAATGGGAAATTTCGGAGCGAAAATTGAAAACTTCTGGGAGGTTTTCATCGGCCGGGGCGGCTATCACATGGTTGTGACCGGTTTGAAAAACACGGCGCTGATTGCGGTGTTCGGCTTGATTATCGGCATTGTGATCGGCACGCTGATTGCGGTGGTGCGCGTTTGCCCGAAATACCACCGGCTGCCGCGCATTTTGAACGGCATCTGCACGTTTTATGTGGGGCTGTTCCGCGGCACGCCCATGGTGGTGCAGCTGCTGGTGGGATACTATGTGCTGCTGCCGCTGCTGGGGCTGAACCTGCCCTCGCTGAACGTTTGCATTATCATTTTTGGCCTGAACAGCGGCGCCTATGTGTCTGAGATCATGCGCAGCGGCATTCAGTCGGTCGATCCGGGGCAGCTGGAAGCCGGCCGCGCGGTTGGACTGGGCTATGCCACTGCGATGGTGAAAATTGTAGTGCCGCAGGCGATCAAAAACATTCTGCCCACGCTGGGCAACGAGTTCATCTCGCTGATCAAGGAAACCTCTGTGGTCAGCTTTGTTGGCGCGCAGGATCTTTATGTGGCGTTTAACAACATCGGTACCAATTCCTATGAGTTCATGGTGCCGTATCTGGTGATGGCGCTGATTTATATCTTGCTGGTGCTGCTGATTTCATGGCTGATTAAAATCATGGAAAGGAGCCTGAGAAAGAGTGATCGACGTAATTGACCTGAAAAAAAGCTATGGCTCGCTCGACGTGCTCAAGGGCATCAACGTCACGATTCAGGAGGGCGAAAAGGTGGTCATCATCGGGCCGTCCGGCAGCGGCAAGAGCACATTTTTGCGCTGCCTGAACTGCATGGAAGACCCCACCAGCGGCGCCATTATCTTCGAGGGCGAAAACCTGGCCGATATGCGGGTGGACATCAACCTGCACCGGCAGCACATCGGCATGGTGTTCCAGCAATTTAATTTGTTCAACAACAAAACGATCATCCAGAATATTATGCTCGCGCCGGTGTATCTGCGCAACAAGGCGCGCAAAAAGGCTGCGCGCAAGGCGTTTTTTGTGAAGCTCGGCAACGCGTTTCGCAAAAACAAGCGGCCCATTCCGGATTGCGGCGGCTCCAAAAAGCAGATTATTGCCGAAGAGCGGGCACGCGCACTTTCGCTGCTGCAGCGCATTGGGCTGGAGGACAAAGCGGATGTGTACCCATCCACGCTTTCGGGCGGGCAAAAGCAGCGCGTGGCCATCATTCGCGCGCTGGCAATGAATCCGAAGGTCATTCTGTTTGACGAACCCACCTCGGCGCTCGATCCCGAAATGGTCGGCGAAGTGCTCGACCTGATCAAAGAGCTGGCCAACGAGGGCATGACAATGGTGATCGTGACCCACGAGATGGGCTTTGCCCGCGAAGTGGGGTCGCGCATTCTGTTTATCGACGGCGGCGTCATTTTGGAAGAGGGCACGCCGGATGAGGTGTTCAACCATCCGAAGAATCAGCGCACGCAGGATTTTCTGTCGAAGGTGCTGTAACCGTTTTAACTTCATAAAAATCAACCGGCGCAGGAAAACAAATTTCCTGCGCCGGTTTTGTTTTGGCGTGAATCAGACGCGCTTTTTCGCCCTGCGGCGCGCCCGGAGCACATACCCCAGTGCCCAGCCGCCCACGCCGAGCGCAAACCCGGCGATGTCGATCCACACATCGCGCACCATGGAGGTACGGCCGGAAAAAATTTGAATGGTTTCGTCAATGAGCGGCACCACCACGCCGATCAGAGCAACCGGCTGAAGCCGGGCAGCGCGCGGCGCCGGCGCAAGGAACAGCAGCGCGCTCCACACGCCGAGCAACGCAAATTCGGTCATGTGCGCGGCCTTGCGCACCAAAAACGACAGCACACCGTGGCCAATCGTTCCGCCGCCGGGCGTGCCGCCCCATTGAAGCAGGCATCGCAGCGCGGTGGTGAACACATCGCTGATGTGATTGGATTGCGC
>CAKUME010000213.1 GCA_934667575.1 uncultured Eubacteriales bacterium
CCACCACATCCGCATGCTTGGCTGCAATCAGCGCTTCGGCGGTACGGGCATTGTGTTCGTCGGTGTCGTTGCCCGAGGTCATGCAGCAGCCCTTGGCATAGAGCACCTGATTCGCCGCTTCCTGAATGCCGCGCAAAAACGTGGTGTAGCTGCGCGGCAAGCCGTTGTAATTGCCCAGCAGCACGTCACGGTCATCGGCATTGGGCCCGATCACCGCAATGGTTTGCGCCGGATTCAGCGGCAGCAGACCGTTGTTTTTGAGCAGCACAATGCTTTCCTGCGCCATCTCCCGATTGAGCTCCGTGTGCGCCGGACAGCACACGGTTTCGTATGGAATGCGGTTGTATTCGCAATCGGCGTCGAACATACCCAAGCGGAACCGTGCTTCAAACAGTCGCTCGGCCGCGTGCACAATGGTGGCTTTGTCGATCAGGCCGCTATGCAGTGCCTCCGTTAACCAAGGGGTCGTGGTATCATAATTTAAATCGCAGCCGGACCGCACCGCCAGAGCGGCCGCCTGCGGCGCGCTGTCGGCCACATGATGGCCGCTGTATATATCCCGCACCGCGCCGCAGGCGGATACCACATAGCCATCAAACCCGAATTGATCGCGCAGAATTTGCTGAAGCAGCGTGGGACTTGCGCAGCAGGGTTCCCCGTTGACGCGGTTGTAAGCACCCATTACTGCGGATGGGTGGGCATGCGCCAGGCAATAGTGAAACGCCCAAAGGTAGGTTTCGTTTAGATCCTTTTCCCCGACGACCGCGTCAAACTGATGGCGCTCGGCTTCCGGTCCGCTGTGTACCGCATAATGCTTGAGGGTAGCGTCCAGTTTTCGATAAACGCCATTCCCCTGCAGCCCCTGCACAAACGCTGTGCCCATTCGACCGGTCAGATACGGGTCTTCGCCGTAGGTTTCCTGGCCGCGTCCCCAGCGCGGATCGCGAAAAATATTGATATTCGGCGACCAGTAGGTCAGCCCGTGGTAAATGTCGGTGTCGCCCAGCTTCTGGTATTCATTATAATTTGCGCGAGCTTCGTCGGCGATGGCATCCCCCACCCGGCGCAGCAGCGCATCGTTAAAGCTGGCCGCCATGCCGATGGCCTGAGGGAACACGGTGGCCACACCGGCGCGCCCCACTCCATGCAGTCCCTCGTTCCACCAATGGTACGCCGGCACACCCAGCCGCGGGATGGCCGGGGCATTGTAGCTCATCTGGGCGATGCATTCCTCCGGCGTCATCTGCGCCACCAGTGCACGCGCCCGTGCCTTAAAATCGTATCGATCCGTCATGTTCGCTTTTGCTCCTCCGTTTTTTGTATCGTATCACAAACCGGCAAACATCAAGTCGTTGACCACGCCTTCGAGGTATTCCTGCTCGCCGCTGTGGTGTTCTTCCACCGTGTTCAGCCCCAGCGCGTAGTCCGAAAGCTCCTGCAACGAGGTTTGACCGGCCACAATGCGCGCACCGATGCCCGTGCGGAACGAAGCGTAACGGTTTTGCACAAATGCATCGATACGGCCATCCTGGATGATCCGATTGGCAATTTTCAGTCCCAGCGCAAAGGTATCCATCCCCGCGATATACGAATGGAAAATATCTTCATCCGTCATCGATGCGCGGCGAGGTTTCGCGTCAAAATTCAATCCGCCGTTGGTGAATCCGCCTGCACGGAGCACTTCCAGCATGCAATAGGCTGCATTATACACATCCGTGGGGAATTGGTCCGTATCCCAGCCCAGCAGCGGATCGCCCTGGTTCGCATCGATGGAGCCAAATGCGCCGTTCACACGAGCGGTAGCCAATTCATGCTGGAATGTGTGCTGTGCGAGCGTGGCGTGGTTTGCCTCGATATTTAACTTGAACTCGTGATCCAGCTTGTATTTGCGCAAAAAAGCCAGCACCGTCGCGGCGTCAAAATCATATTGATGCTTGGTGGGCTCTTTGGGCTTCGGTTCAATATAAAAATCGCCGGTGTAGCCCTGGCTCCGTGCATAATCCACCGCCATGCGCAGCAGGCGCGCCATGTTGTCCTGCTCCAGCGCCATGTCGGTGTTGAGGAGCGTCTCGTATCCCTCGCGGCCGCCCCAGAACACATAGCCCTGCCCGCCCAGCGCAATCGTAATGTCGATCGCCTTTTTCAGCTGAGCCGCTGCATAGGCATACACATCCGCATTGCAGCTCGTGCCGGCACCGTGCACATAACGGGGATGATTGAACAAATTCGCAGTGCCCCACAGCAGCTTTTTGCCGTAGGCACGCATCTGCTGATCCACCAGCGGCACAATCTCGTCCAAATTCCGCTGAAATTCGCGCAGCGAACCGCCTTCGGGCGCCAAATCGCGGTCATGAAAACAGAAGAAATCAATATCGAGTTTGTTCATCAGCTCAAATGCGGCATACACTTTATTGCGCGCAGTTTCCATCGGCGATGCACCGCGCCAGGTTTTATCCATGGTACCCGAACCGAACATATCCGTTCCGTCACCGCCCATGGTGTGCCAATACGACAATGCAAAACGCAAATGATCCCGCATGGGCTTTCCGTTAAGCAGTTCATCGGGCTGATAATGATGAAATGCAAACGGGTTGGTGGAACGCGGCCCCTCATAGCGTATTTTTCCGACCGAAAAGAATTCGGTCATCTTTATTCCTCACTTTCCAAACACTTTCAACGCAGATCGTTTGATTATATTCTATCATGCATTTTGCCGCCCGTCTTCGCAAGTTTTGCGAATGTTTAAGACAAATATTGCGTTTTGCTTTACATGGGTCGGAAAGCGTGCTATAATAAACCCGAACGTGCACGGAATGGAGATGTTCACCGGTGACAGACGGATTTTTTGAAACCATTCACAAGGCCAAGCCGCAGGAGCCGTACATTCGGCTGAACCAAATGGAATTTCATTATCTGCCGCACTATCACAAAGAGTTGGAGGTGGTATGGCTGCGCAGCGGGCAGATGACCGTTACCGTGGATGGGATGGACACCCTGCTGGAGGCCGGCGATATTTTCACCATCACGCCGGGGCGAATGCACAGCATGGCCAGCTGCGGCACAACCGTTCATTATATCATTAAACTGTGCGTGCCCGAGGAACTGTTGGGATGCCAGCTCACGCGCCGCATTTCGCCAAACAGCGCGCATTACGAGGCGCTGCACGGTCCCATTGCCCACATGGCCGACGCGGCGGCCGAGCAGGTGCTAGGG
>CAKUME010000214.1 GCA_934667575.1 uncultured Eubacteriales bacterium
GCATATCCATGCTGACGGTCACACACGACGTGGAGTTCGCCGCGGCGTTTTCCGACCGATGCGCGTTGTTCTTTGACGGCAAGCTGATTGCCAGCGGAACGCCGAACGCGTTTTTTTCGGGCAATCATTTTTACACCACCGCAGCCAGCCGCATTGCACGCAGCCATTTTCCAAACGCCGTGCGCTGCTGCGAGGTGGCCGCGCTGTGCAAAGGAGGAACCCCATGACGGCAAAATTCAAAAAAGCGCTGCCTGCCGCGCTTTTTTTGCTGGCCGCCGCAGCCGCGGCGGCGCTGGGCTGCACGGTGTTCCGCAGCCGCGCCTATGCATTTCTCGCGGCGGCAATTGCGCTGCTGGCGTGCGCGCCGTTTGCGCTGCATTTTGAGCGCAGCGCCCCGAGCGCGATGCGCCTCGCGCTGATCGCGATGCTCACCGCGCTCTCGGTGGTGGGGCGTATTTTATTCGCGCCGCTCCAGAGCTTTAAGCCCGTTGCGGCCATCACCATACTCACGGCGCTTTATTTCGGCCCCGAGGCCGGGTTTCTGACGGGCGCGCTTTCGGCGCTGATCTCCAATTTTTATTTTGGCCAAGGCATGTGGACACCGTTTCAAATGTTTGCCTGGGGCGTGATCGGGCTGATCGCCGGATGGGCGGCGCCGCGGCTCAAAAAAAGTTTGCCTGCGCTCTGCGCGTTCGGCGCCGCAGCCGGGCTGCTTTATTCTTTGATTCTGGACGTATATTCCGCGCTGTGGTTCGACAACGCCTTTGACCTTGCGCGCTATTTTGCACTGGTGGCCTCGTCGGCGCCGGTCACCCTGATCTACGCCGTGTCCAATGTGTTTTTTTTGCTGCTGCTCGCCCGGCCGGTCGGAAAAAAAATACAGCGTGTCATTGAAAAATACGGGCTATAACCAAACAACCGAATCCGCGCACCCGCCGAGGCAGCGCAGATTCGGTTGTATTTTTACGATCGCGCTTCACCCGCGCGTGCGTTGTTCGGCCGCAGCTTCCGCCATGGTTTTGCCGTCCAAATGGCGAATGCCCAGCGCGCACACCCGCGCACACAGTGCCGGATCGGCGCAAATTTGCGCATAGCCTTCCGGCACTGCAATTTGATCCAGTTCCTTAAAATGATAACGCTGGTCGTGGTCGCGCGGCATCCAACCGTGATACCACGGTGTAGGCACTCCGGCCCGCATCCGCTCGATCAATTCATCCAGATATTTTTCATACACCTCGCGGGGGAGCGCATGGTGCTGTTTGCAGATGGCGGCCGCCATGCCGGCCACTTCGCCCAATTGCCCCAGCGTGCGCATCACGCGAATGGATGCAAATGCAATGTGCGATGCGGAAATAATTCGCCCGCCCAAAAACAAATTATCCACATCCCGCGCATAAAGGCAGCGATACGGAACGGGATACGGCGCCCCGATCCCACGGTGATAGGCACAGGAGCGAAACGGTTCGGGATACAGCCCGGTATACTGAGGATCGGGGTAATGCAGATCAATGTCCCATGTGATGGACGCCGTACCGTCCGGATGGGGCACCTTGTTTTCAATGTCGTTCTGCGTAAGCACCAAATCCCCCACCACACGGTAGCTCTCGCGCTTGCCGCCAATCGGCGACACCCAGTCGAGCTTGCGGGTTTCGTATTTCTTTTGATATACCGAATGGTGTTTTAAGTACGACCAGTTTGCATAAACCGCCATCATGGCGTAATCGCGGATGGCCTCTGCCTCTTGTGCCTGATTGCGGTACTGGCCGCTCTCCCATTCCCAATCGCCGCCGGTCACATCCAGCACATTTTGGTCGTTGATTTCAATGCCGAAATCCACCTCCGGAAAATCCGAATAGTGCCCGGTATCGCTCGACAGCCACAGAACGGACTGCCCCATGACCTCGTTTTTTGCCTGAACGGGCGCCAGCGATTCGCCAAAGCGGGATTCCGGCTCGGTGCCGTACATGGTTTCTGCGCCCATCATCCGCGCTAGCACCGCATCGCCGGTGCAGTCTGCAAACAGCTTTGCGCGCCAGCGGGTTTCCTCGCCGGTAATGCACGAGCGCGTAATCACGGCGGTAATCCGGTTTCCACTGCGCCCCACGCCCACCACGGCCGTGTTCAGCAGGAGCTTCCAATTCTCTTGCTGCGACAGCTCAAACACCATGCGCTTGCGCGCGTCTTCATAATATTCGGCGGGATAGGTTCCACCGCTGCCCATGATCGGGTCGATTTCCGCCATTATATTTCCCAGATTCGGATAAGGCGCGGCATGCGGCAGCCCGCCGGTGGAAACACGCACCTCGGAGCTGTTGCAGCCGCCCAACACGCCGCGATCTTGAATGAGCAGCGTTTTTACCCCCGCACGAATGGCCGAAAGCGCCATGCACACCCCGGCCACGCCGCCGCCCGCAACAATGAAATCAAATTCTTCCGCTGCGTTCGTCACTTGGACGCCGCGCACCGCGCGGCGAAACTGCGGCATCCGTTCATTATCCTGTTCGGGTTCATCGTTTTCGTCGGTAATATAGACGGCATCGCAACGGCCATTGAAGCCGGTTAAGTCGTGCAGTGCCAGATGATTGTCGCCTTGAGGCAAAAATGCGCTGCCGGCCCTTTGCCAGCGCCATTCCGGCCCGTTGGTGCCGAGCTCCGTTTGAAGCGCCCGGCCGTTTACCTTCAGCGTGAAGCGCCCGGCCGGTTTGCCGCGCTGCCACACTGCCGTCCAATCGCGTGTACGCACCCAAAACACATACACCCCTGCACATGGAATGCAAACCGTTGTTTCGGCATCTGCCACGGGCACCCCCATGCCATGCGCCATCAGATATGCCGAGCCCATTTGAAGCATCGACTGGGTTTCAATCACCCAGCCGCCGCGCCGTGCAAATTGTTCGGCTTCAATGAGCAGCTTCATAACGGGATCACCACCTGATCCAAGCCCCACACGGTGAGCTCCTCGACCCACACATGCTTCGGCAGCGAATAGACCGCAAAAATTGCATCGGCAATATTGTTGGCCTTCAGCCCCGGCACCGCGCCGCGCCCGGTGAAGTTCGCATTTTTGTCAAATCCGGTGTCGCCGGCGCCCGGCACCAAACAAGTCACGCGCACACCGCTCGGCCCCAGCTCCGTAGCCAGTCCTTTGGTAAAACCGAGCACGCCCCATTTGGCGGCGGCATACAC